>JAZDIG010000526.1:0-5978 GCA_043805105.1 Candidatus Glassiibacteriota bacterium
AATATCGGCAAGTGCGGAACGGTCACGGAGGCCATCGACAACGAAAAAAACTGCGGAGCGGTGAGGATCGAACAGGATCTCTGGCGCGCCCAGAGCGAGTCCGGGGCGGCTATTGCCGAGGGAACCAGAGTCCGTGTATCCAGGATAGAGGGTACTCACCTGATAGTTTCACCTGTCGAACAGGAGCCCTGAATGTCGGAACCTCAGATAGCCTTATTTTTCGTGCTGGCCGTGGCGGTCTTCATCGTCGCCGCCATAAGTGTCAGGATCGTTCGGCCCTGGGAAAAAGGCCTCATCGAACGCCTCGGCAAGTATCAGCGCACCGCCGACAGCGGACTGACCATGATCCTGCCGTTTATCGAAAGAATGATCAAGGTGGACATGCGCGAACAGGTGGTGGACGTCCCGCCCCAGGGCGTGATCACCAAGGACAACGTGGTGGTAGACGTCGATGCGGTGATTTATTACGAAGTCACCGACCCCGTGCAGGTAACTTACAACATCTCCAATTATTACCTTGCCGCCACCAAGCTGGCCCAGACCAACCTGCGCAACCTGGTGGGCGACCTGGCCCTGGATGAAAGCCTCACTTCCCGGGAGTTGATCAACACCAAGCTGCGCCACATTCTGGACGACGCCACCAGTAAATGGGGCACCAAGGTCACCCGGGTCGAGCTGCAGCGGATCGAGCCGCCCAAGGATGTCATGGAGGCGATGCACCGCCAGATGAAAGCCGAACGGGAGCGCCGGGCCACGATCCTGGAGGCCGAGGGCCTCAAGCAGTCGGCGATCCTCAAGGCCGAGGGCCAGGCGGAGGCGATCAAAAAAGTGGCGGACGCCGACCGCTACCAGAAGCTGACCGTGGCCAAGGGCGAGGCCGAGGCGATCCAGACTGTGTACGCCGCGATCCACGAGGGTCGCCCCACCAACGACCTGATCGCGATCAAGTACCTGGAAACCCTCCAGAAAATCGCCGATGGCCAGGCAACCAAGATTTTCCTGCCCTACGAGGCTTCCGGCGTGCTGGGCAGCATCGCCGGCGTGGCCGAATTGCTCAAGGAAAAAACCGGCGGCAGTGAAAAGGCCGCCAAATAACGACCTCTGACCGGGTGCGGGCGGCCGGAGCTGCCGCCCGCATCCGCCAATCTTTTCCTCCAGCCCTCCCTTCCCCTTGTCTGTCCCCCGGGATGGTTTATTTTGATATAGAACAAGAGGCTGCACCTGGCGCGAGGAATTTGCCCCGGTTTCAGCCCAGGCCACTTCCATTCCCGTGAACTCGATGCGATACCTCAACCGCTTCACTCTCGCCGTGGTCTTCAGCACCGGCACGCTCACCGTGATGGCGGGCGCAATCATCGCTCCGGTGCTGAACGTGATGCGGGCCGGCCTGGGCGTGGACCCGGCCAGAGCGGGGTTGATTATCACCACCCACTCGATATTCATCGCCGTGCTGAGCCCGTTCGTGGGCGTGGCCATCGACCGGGTGGGAATCCGCCGGCTGTTCATCCTGGCCCTGGTGGTCTACGCCGCCGCGGGCGGGTCGGGCCTGGTGATCGACTCGTTCTGGCCCCTCGTGGCCAGCCGGGCCGTGCTGGGACTGGCCGCCTCCGTGCTCTTTATCTCCAACACCGTCCTGATCCTGAACGTGTTCAGCGGGGACCGGCGCAACCAGGTGATGGGCTGGCGGGGCAGCGCCAATGCGCTGGGGGCGGTGGCCTGGCCCCTGGTCGGCGGAGCGCTGGGCTCGGTGAGCTGGCACCTGCCGTTCGCCGTCTACCTGGTCGGCCTGCCCCTGGCGGGAGTGGCCCTGTTCACCATCCCGGAAGCGCACTATCAGGAGGCGGAAAACCAGGCCGAAAAGGATTCGGTCCTGGAGATATTCCGCAGCGCCCCGGTGCTGGTGGCGATCTACGGGCTGATCTTTCTCTCCAGCCTGTTGCTTTACTCCCTGGTGGTGTTCGGGCCGCCGCTGTTGGAGGGAATCGGCATCACCAGCCCGTTCGGGATCGGGCTCTTTATCGCGGTGATGGGCGCAGCCAGCGGGCTGACTTCTTTCCGGTACGGCCGGATCAAGCGCCGTCTGTCGTACCGCCGGCTGATCCTGCTGTCGCTCGCGCTCTGGACCGCCGGTTTCCTCACCCTGGGCCGCACCGGCAACACCGCCCTGATTGCGGTTTCGCTGGCCCTGTTCGGAATCGGCCAGGGGATGGTGTCGCCGGCCTGCATGGTCTGGGTGGGGGAGGTGTCGCCGATGGCTTTCCGCGGCCGGATCAGCTCTCTTCTCGGTACTTTCGGCTTCATCGGCCAATTCGCCGCGCCGGTGTTCTTCGCGCCCGTGGTGCTGAGAGCCGGTCCACAGGGAGTGTTCACCGCCGCCGGTGCAGTCTGCATGGCGCTGCTGGTGGTACTGGCCGCGGCCAGAAGCCGGTATCGCTCGTAGCGGAGATCATCCGGGAATTTTTCTGAACTTGCAGAGCCTCAATTTTGCGTTCGTAATTCGAGCAATGCAAAAAAAGAATGATCTCATGTAGGGGCGCACCCGCGTGTGCGCCCGGATCCACCAGCGGTGGGCGGACACCTGGGTCCGCCCCTACGATAAAGATAACACCATGCATATGATTCGGCGTAATCAAAGGGAAATTCAATCGAGTGCAACGTAACCATATTTAAGAAAACCTGTACTTAGTTTAAATCACAAGCCGGGAGTACGTTAATTACACTCTCGCGTGAGGCACTGGTTGCAGGGGTGCCCCGATTTTGTCGGGGCAGCGCCCTGTATTATGAGGGTTCCTCCACAGGCAGGATATGGAAAACCGGAATTTGGAAGATATTATTTGGAAATGAATCAGAAATGAAATATGGCAGCTCGTATGTAACTACCTGATAATTATAGTATTGCATAATTATGACAAGGAAATAACAAGGAAATGAAATAGTAAAACGGAGCTGTAGTTTATGAATGACGCGGGGCAAAACCATTAAGCCGGGGAATTACAGTGAACGCGGATGAAATCGTCAAGCTGCTGGGCCTGGAGCCGCTGCCGGTGGAGGGCGGCTGGTACCGCGAAACCTGGCGCTCGGACAGCGATGTCCCGGCCCAGGTGTTGGGGCCGGCCTACCGGTCTACCCGGCGGCTGGGCACCGCCATCTACTACCTGCTTACTCCCGCTGCTTGTTCGGCCCTGCATCGTCTGAGCTCGGTTGAAATCTTCCATTTCTACCTGGGCGACCCGGTGACCATGCTCCAACTTCACCCCGATGGCTCTTCGCGCCTGATCCGGCTGGGCCAGTCCCTGGAAAAGGGCGAACGGCCGCAAGTGGTGGTGCCCGGCGGCACCTGGCAGGGCAGCTTCCTGGAGGATGGCGGCGGCTTCGCACTGTTGGGCACCACGGTGACGCCGGGCTTCGAGTTCGAGGATTACGAACCGGGCCGGCGCAGCGATCTCGTGCGGACTTACCCGGACCGTCGCGACCCGATCGTCCGGCTCACTCCCGGGCAGGATTGACCCCGGCCGGGCAATGTGCGGCTACATGGCCGGGACGGTTCGCAAACCGCCCCGACTGACTTTGCCGTCAACTGTGGAGATTTCGGGCCGAATCATTCATTTTTGGCGGTGGAGAACGGCCACGGGCTGTAGTCGATGCGCATATAGATTGAGAATTATAAAAAATTCAAAACTTTTTCCGGTTCAGGCGGTATTACCCTGATAAGAAATTCAGCTCATGTCTCGATCCATCGCCTTCGGCCGGCGGCCGAAACCTCTCAGCGAGGAGCCAGAATGCGCCATTCCCGCTTAATCGTCGCCTGGGCTGCAGTCTGCCTGCTGCTGTCGCACTCCCCGGCCCCGGCCCAGCTTCTTCGCATCGACCAGGGCCGTTTTTACTTCCTGGCCGGCAACGCCATGACCAGCATGAACCAGATCAACGACAGACTGGATACATTTTTAGACTTCCGGATCGATGGGGACTTCAACACTTTGGGCGCCGGCTTCTACCTGAACCTGATCGACAACTGGACCCTGGGCGGGGAAATCGACCTGATGCGGAGCCGGAGTGAACCGATCGCGGCTTACAAGGGTGAGTATTCCGGCCGCTACGGCTACGTCAATATCGGCTATTTTTATCACAGCGGCGGCGGGCTCAACATCTACCCGGTACTCGGGCTGGGCAGCGCCGTGATGAACATCGACATCACTCCGCTGGCCGGCACTGTCATCGGCAACCCGTCCGGGCTGTACGACACGACGAAACTCTCGGCGGCGAGCTTTAACGTCAAGGTGGGCGCCAACGTCGACTACATGTTCACCCTGAAAAAGAACGCAGGCGGGAAGAACTGGGGGCTGGTGCTGGGCTTCCAAATGGCCTACCAGTTCACGCCGTGGCAGAGCCGGTGGGAAAGTAGCGGGATAAGCGTTTTCAACAAACCCGATTTCAAGCTTAAGGGAGCCTACCTGGGGCTGTCAGTGGGATTCGGCTGGGCCACGGATTAAGAAGACGGCAAACCTGCTCATTGAAACTGAGAGAATTGATTAATTCACCGAGAAAAAGAATTTGTTTAACTCTATTTTATCAACCTGGAGCTACACTAAGAAAGTAAACGGTATTGCATCTTTAACAGTAGCGGGGATCGTAAAGGATTTTGGGCATGCATCATTTGGTGGACGGTTTCTGATATACTGAGAGTTCACCGAACTGTTCAACTTTTCGACAGTTCGCGATCAGGTCGGTCAAGTGATGCAGTTTAGGCGATAGGTGCTGATAGCCCGCCTTTTTGTCAGTAAGGTCTACGGCGAACATACCACCCGGTCGAAGGACATCATAAAGTTGAGAGAGCAGGATCTCGGGGTCTGCTACATGTTCAAACACGTCCTTAGCGAAGGCGATGTTTACCGGTTCGCAGCCGACCAGTTGTGGACTGTGTGGAGCTTCGCTATATCTGATCTCGTGCGGTACTTTCTTGGATTCGAGTAGCCAGCCGATAAACTCGGCGTGGAGCAGTTGCAGGTCAGCATAGATAATTTTTTTGGGTGACCAAGCGTTCATCAGCAGGCTATATAGGCAACCATGAATAAGGCCACCGCCGACTTCGAGAACAACAGTCTCCGAGGGCGCATACTGCCGCATGAAATCATATGGCTTGACATACTGTTGAACAATTCGAGACTGGTCGGTCGCGTACTGCAGGAAGCGAGTGAACAGAAGCATTTCGTGCCAGACGTAATACTCTTGCATGTACGTCCGGTAATTCGGTTTGTATAAGTTCCAAAGTTCACCACAATAAATATTGCACCTGTTTACGACATCGGAGTATAAGAAACGATGCATTAGTTCGGTGAATTTGTCCAGCGGTAGTACATCGTAGGGGTGCTTTATTGACAGGAATCGGTGAACTTCCTGGAGCAGCTCGTTTAGATATGGATTTTCAGGTGGCTGTTCGCTTCTTATTTTCCTGCGAAGAGCCGCACAGTTCGCGGCCGGACTGTTTTTCCAAAGCATTGAAAGATATTTGTTCATCGTTATTTCTTTTATTATTGCTTGTCAAGCCGCCAGGAACAAAAATACCGGAATGAAGCGGAGGTTCGCGCGCTAATTGCGCGGCAATCAACCTTCCGGCCGACTCCTGACCGTCCCCCTCTGCGTATACCCGAATATCCGGACAGGCATTTCACCTCGGCGGCTCAGCGGCGTTCTTCCAGCGCGCTAAGCAGCACCTCCCGGATTTCATTCAGCATCTTTTCCCAGTCGATTTCCGGGCCGAGCCACCAGGCCAGCGACTCCATCCCCTGGATTATCAGCATATCCAGCCCGCCGATCACGACGCACCCGGCCTTCTCCGTCGCCTGCAGCCAGCGGGTGGCGGCCGGATTGTAAATCGTGTCATAAACTATCGAGCCGGCCGGAGGCAGGATATTTTCCGGCAGCGGCAAAGCCTCGGTGTTGGGGTACATGCCGAGCGGGGTGACGTTGACCGTGATACT
>JAZDIG010000527.1:0-5443 GCA_043805105.1 Candidatus Glassiibacteriota bacterium
GGAAAAAAAAGAGCGCGGAGCCCCTGACGGGACTGCCGCGCTTATAAGCCAGACATTTTTGATTCCAGAGGCCACGGCTCAGCCAAACCGGACCTCCCCCCCGATATTATCCTGCCTGGCTTAAATCTCTGGCCCCGGCGAGCCTGACTTTTCCCCTCACCGGCCCAACCATCCGCTCCCGGTCAACTCGCCTTGGCCGAAGCTTTTTCTTTCTCCTCCATGTTCTCCCCGTTCAATTCGCCCAGCCGGTTGGTCAGCGTACCGCACTTGAAAAACTGCTGCATCCTGCCGGACTGGTTCTGGACCGCGATCTGCGCCAGACTCATGTGTTCGCAGGTAAATTCCGGATCGGTGTTGTTGCAGTAAACCGTACGCGGCAGAGCGTTGCCGCCCAGTCCGGGATAAGGCTTCTTTTTGCCGTACGGACAGATCTCCAGGATGCCGCGCAGCTTATCCTCGTAGTTCTCCAATGTCAGCTCGCGCATCTGGAACATCTCGGCCACGTCCACTATAACCGGCCACATTAACGAGTTCTTGCGATACAGCTTCACCAGTCCCAGGATCACCCGCACGATTCCGGTGCGCAGGCCCAGCTTGGGCCCCAGCACGCGAAGCTGAACCGGGGCAAAGCTGAAGCGCGTCCGGTAAGGCATGGGGCCGATCATCTCATCGACCAGGTTGGCGACGTAGAGCAGGACCGCCGAAGACCGGGACTTTTCTTCGTCCAGGTTGATCCGGTGCTGGCGCGCGATGATCCGCCTGATCTCATCCCGGGTCTGAGGCAGGAGGGTCATCTTCTGCTCGTCGAAAATGGCGAGCGAGTGGCGCACGTGCTGGTCCACGAACACCTCCAGCTCGCCCACGCCCATGTCGTCCAGCGCCTCCAGACGGGGATACTCCACGCAGCGCAGCATCCCCATGTCGTGCTGCAGGGCGGCGATACCCAGGTTAATCAGGGAGATCAGCGACAGCTTCTGCCTGATTCCCAAGCCGACCGCCAGCAGGGTGGTGCGGAAAGTGTGGTCCAGAATCTGGGCCAGGGGTCCAGCCTTTTCCCGGAAGGCGTTCTTGAAGCCGTAAACCGCGACCGCCATCTCCGGGTTGGCCAGGATTTTCTCCACCACCCGCTCGACTTTCTCGCGCAGCTCCTGAGCGTCGAAGAAATTCGGCACCTCATCGCCCGACTCCACCTTTTTCATCGCCGTGCGCAGGTCGTCGATCAGCAACGAGCGGACCTGATCCAGAGTGATCTGGGTCTGCTCGATATCGACGAATTTCGGCAGGGGATGTATCTGCGTGGCAAACCTCTGGATCGAGTCGATGGACTTGGGATCGAGCCCGTCCGGGACTTCCTTGGGCGTGATCAGGTAGCTGCCTGCCTTGAGTCCGACCGCGTTCGCCAGCGGCATGCCGGGTATAAGATCATCCACATGAACCAGCACTTAAGCCTCACCTTTTTCCGGATACAAGTTTAAACGTTCTCTTTTCCTGGATATCCAGCCATCCCGGGATCAGCCGGCTGCCTCAGACCAGGCCTTTCCCGGCCTGCGGGACACTCACCGAGCAGTTCTCTCCCCAGGCGGCGGCTTCCTCCTCGATAAGCCTTTCAACGATCTCGATCAAAATCTCCGGCCGGCAGGGCTTGTCCACGATCTCCCGGCAGTTCCTGTCGCGGAGCTTGGCTTTCAGCGGCCTGTCGCCGAACCCGGTCAGGCAGACGACCGGCAGGTCGATTCCTTCCTCCCGCAGACGGTCGATCAGCCCGACCCCGCTGATTCCCGGCATTATCACGTCGGTCAGCAGCAGTGTCACCGGCTCGCCCGCATCCCGGCAGGCGATGGCCCCGGCGATCGCCTCCTCGCCACTGGCCGCCGCGGTCACCCGGTAGCCGCGCGCGCGAAAGATGATACTCAGGGTCTGCCGCGCGTGCTTTTCGTCCTCGGCAATCAGAATGTTTACCGGCATCGGGCTCTATCTTCCTTTCAGTGAAAATCCTGTGAACTTTATCAGATAGACCTATGGAAGTTTCGTGCCGGAATTGTCTTTTCTTATAACTTGTTTATAATTAAGTACATACATAATACAGGCAAAAATTCAAAATTGGCCCTTTATCAATATTTATTGACAGCCGCCGCAGTTCGAGCCGGGCAAAAGCCGTGGGCGCAAGCGCCCGGGCAGCGAATCAAAGAATCTTTACATATCAAGAAAAATTGATGGGAACGAAGCGGGTAGTCAGTCCGAGGGGCGCTTGAGGCGCTGGTTGAGGGCTTGGGGAGAGATGCCGAGAAGATTGGCGGCGGCGCGCTGGTTGTTGCCGGTGCGGCGGAGGGCTTCCTGTACCAGCAGCTCGTTGGCCTGCCTGAGGGTGGGAAGCTTTTCCAGCCCGGCGTAGACACTCGCCTGGCCGGCCCCCCCCGACTGTTCGAGGCCCCTGGGCCGGGGAGGCTCCACGCCGGTTTTTTTCAGCAGAGAGCGGGCGGTGAGCCTGCCGTCGCGCTGCTCGCTGACCGCATCCAGCACCATCGCCTTCAGCTCGCGGATGTTGCCTGGAAAGTCGTAGTTTTCGAGGCTTTCGGCCAGGCGCGGTTCGCAGGCCGGGAGCGGCTTGCCGAACTCGCGGCAGGCCAGCCCGATAAAATGGTCCAGCAACAGCGGCAGGTCCTCGCGCCGCTGCCTGAGCGGCGGCAGGTGCACGTGATGGTTGCGCAGGCGGAAATACAAATCCCGGCGGAAGGCGCCCTGCTGCTGGAGGGAGACCAGGTCGGCCTGGGTGGCGACGATAATCCGGGCCTCGATGGGCTTGGGCATGTCGGAGCCGAGCGGGTAGTATTCGCGGTGGTCGAGCAGCCGGAGGAGCTTGATCTGACTTTCGGCGTCCAGGTCGCCGATCTCGTCCAGGAAGAGGGTGCCGCCGGCGGCTTTTTCGACCAGCCCGGCGCGGGCGCTGTCGGCCCCGGTGAAGGCGCCCTTGACGTGTCCGAAAAGGGTATCGGAGAAGACGTTGTCGTCCAGGCCGGCCACGTTCACCGCCACAAATTCGCCCCTGCGGCGGCTCAGTCTGTGCAGCGCCTCGGCGATCAGCTCCTTGCCCGTGCCGGTCTCGCCGGTCACCAGCACCGGGTGCAGTCCGCCGGCAATCGCCTCGCAATACTTGAAGATGGAGCGGAGCTTTTCGCTGCGGGTTACTATCTGGGCGAAGGCCGCGGGGTCCTCGAGCCCTTCGCCCAGCATGTGCTGGCGGAGCTTGAGGTTTTCGTGCTCGAGTTCGCGCACTTCGATCGCCCGCCGCACGCTGGGCAGCAGCCGACCGGCATCGACCGGTTTCTGCACGTAGTCGAAGGCCCCCTGCTTCATGCACTGGACCACGATGTGCACCTCGCTGACACCGGTGACCATGATCACGGGCAGGGAGGGGTAGTCACGGTTGAGCCGCTCGAGAATCTCACTGCCGGAAAGGTGCGGCATGATCAGGTCCAGCAGTGCCAGCTCCACCTCCTGTTTCTCCAGGAGCGGAAAGACCTGGCGCGGGTCCTGGTAGAGCAGGGTGTTGGAAAAGCCGCCGGCTCTCAGGGCCACGTCGAAGCTTTTCAGGGTGCGGGGCTCGTCATCCACGATCAGGATCGGCCGCCGCGGGTATTTTACGCGTTCGACGTCGATCAGCCCACCTCCTGCGTCTGCGACCGGACCCCGTTATCCTCGGCCGGAAAGCAGATGGACACCACCGTGCCCCGGCCTACTTCGGAGTCGAACTCGAGGCGGCCGCCGTGGTCCTCCATGATCCCGGAACTGATCGAAAGCCCCAGGCCGGTACCCCCGCGGTCGCGCCTGGTGGTGAAAAACGGATCCATCACGTGCGGCAGGGCCTCCGGGCTGATCCCCTCCCCCTCGTCTTTCACCCTGACCAGAACCTCGTTTGCCGGCCCGGCGAAAGCGGTACTGACTTCGACCGCCTGGCTCCGGTCGGTCAGCGCCTGGCAGGCGTTCTGCAGGACGTTTAGCACCACCTGCTCGATACGCTGGAAGTTGCCGTAGACCAGAGGCAGGCCGGCGGCATAATCGACCCGGAAGCAGTCGGTGCTCTTTTTGATCTGGTTGGCCAGGAGCGCCAGCACGATCCTCACCACCTCGTTGAGGTCGACTTTCTGGTCAAGGGAGGAGTTGTCCTGGCGGGCGTAATCGAGCAGGTTTTTGACGATGCTGTTTATCCGGTCCGCCCCGTCGGTGATCCCCTCGAACAGCTCGGGCACGTGCCCGCGCATTTCGGAATAGGGGATGTTGGCCAGCATGAAGTCTCCATTCTGCTCGTAGTATTTCTCCAACAGCGGAATGCAGCTTTCCCAGGCGTTGCGCAGTATCGGGGCGTTCATCATGATAAAGTTGTTGGGGTTGTTGATTTCGTGAGCCACGCCGGCCACGAGCACACCCAGGGAGATCATCTTGTCGGCCTGGATCAGCTGCAGGCGTCTTTTCTCCCTTTCTTCTTCGTCCCTGACCCGCTGGGTAATGTCCTCGTAAGCCCCCAGCACTCCCACCACCCGGCCGTGGCTGTCCCGCAGGGGCATTTTGCTGGTTTCGAGCCAGAGTTGGCGGCCGTCCGGAGTTTCGAGCGGCTCGACAATCCTGTAGATCGGCTCGCCGCTTTCGATCACCTGCCGGTCGTGCTCCCGGAAAAATCCGGCCTGGGCCGGATTGGGAAGCAGGTCGTAATCCGTTTTCCCCCGGACCAGGTCGGGCCGGTCGAGGCCGTGGTCGGCGGCGAATTGGCGGTTGGCGCCCAGGAGAACACCGTTCCGGTCTTTCCAGAAAATACGCTGCGGCACGCTGTCGAGCACCAGTTGCAGCATGCTCCGCGAGCCGATCAGCTCCTCCTCGGCCAGCTTGCGTTCGGTTATGTCGCGGCTGATTATCTGCACTCCCACCAGGCCGTCGTCCCGCCTGACCGCAGTCGAAAAAACTTCGAACCAGTGCGTTTTGCCTTCGGTTCGCCGCACTGGCAGCACGTACGGTTCCACCGGGTTGCCCCGCAGCAGGCTGAGGAATTTGCGCTGCATGTAGCGGACGTCCTGTGGATCAAACTCGGTAAGGTTCCAGAACTTCCGGCCGATCAGGTCCTGCCTGGGGCGGGCGATAAAATCGAGGGCGGCGCGGTTGCAGTCGAGAATAGCGCCGCGCAGGTCGAGCATCAGCACCGGGTCCGGGGAGGACTCGAAGAGCATCCGGTATTTTTCCTCGCTCAAGCGGATCGTTTCCTCGGCCTTCTTCCGCTCGGATATGTCGCGGGCGACGCCCTGGGTGCCGACGAACCTCATCTGCCGGTCGGCCCCGGCCTCGTACAGACCCCCGGCATCCACCAGAAAGACCGGGGAGCCGACAAAGTCCTGTTCAGTGACCTCGAACGGCACCTCGGTGCTGTCCTTGGTCAGCAGCTTGATTTCGGCCAGCC
>JAZDIG010000528.1:0-10819 GCA_043805105.1 Candidatus Glassiibacteriota bacterium
CGGCCAGTGGACCCGGGCCAAAAGCCCGGACAAGTTCTGCCCGCTGGGCCCCTGGATCGTCACCCGGGACGAGATCGCCGACCCGCAGGACCTGGTGATCAGGCTGGAGCTCAACGGCGCGACGATGCAGGAATCGAACAACCGGCAGATGGTGTTCGGGGTGGCCGGGCTGCTGAGCTACCTGTCGGCCACGATGACCCTCCGGCCCGGAGACCTGCTGTTGACCGGCACTCCGCCGGGCGTGGGCGCCGGCCGCGATCCGCAGGTTTTTCTGAAGCCGGGGGACAGGCTGAGCGTGGAAATCAGCGGGATAGGGGCGCTCGAAAACGTGATCGCCTGATTATTCGCAAATTGCAGCCGGGGAATTGGGATTCCGTTGGAAAAGTCCTTCCAGAGACGGTCTAAAAGCGTGCTGAATTAATTTCGCCTGAATATGAGGAACATGAATTGTAGAGTCGACGCATGAGTCGCCCATACGGTAACACATTATATTATAAAGGATTACACGACTTCATACCGCATCGTCTTTTTATGGTTTCCCTTTTCACGAAATAAGGAGAATCCAACGCGCTCTAATCGAAATCTTGCATAAAACCTACAGAATTCAAACCATATCCGCATATCTTTATCCGGTACGGAACCTGTTTAAGTGAATAATGCTCAATCAGCGGGGAAGGCCATGGCCAGGAAAAGAATCCTCGTAGTGGAAGACGAAGAAGACATTCTGGAGCTGGTCACTTACAACCTGATGCGGGAAGGCTATCAGGTGGAGGGAGTGCGGAGCGGGGAGGAGGCCCTGACTGCGGTAAACAGGGACCTGCCCGACCTGATCGTCCTGGACCTGATGCTGCCGGGAGTAGACGGCATGGAAGTCTGCCGCCAGATCCGGGCGAATACGAAACACCAGCACGTGCCGCTGGTGATGCTGACCGCTAAGACCGAGGAAAGCGATATCGTGAGCGGGCTGGAGCTGGGCGCCGACGACTACGTCACCAAGCCTTTTAGCCCCAAGGTATTCCTGGCCAGGGTGCGGGCCGTGCTGAGACGCAAGGCCAAGCAGCAGGAGGATGACCGTTCCACTCTGCAGATCGACGAGCTGGTGATCCATCCCGGCCGCCACGAGGTGCTGTTGGCGGGTGATAAAGTCGAACTCACTTCCACCGAATTCAAGATTCTGCATTTCCTGGCTCGGCGCCCCGGCTGGGTCTTTACTCGCAAGCAGATAGTCGATGCGGTGCACGGGATGAACTACCCGGTCACCGACCGTTCGGTCGATTTCCAGATCGTCGGACTGCGCAAGAAACTGGGGGACGCCGGCCTCTACATCGAAACCATCCGCGGAGTCGGTTACCGGTTCAAAGAATGACAGTTGCAATCCTGAGACCTCCTCCAGTGGTTTTCCCCGGCTTTGCAGCAAATCACACTTGTAAATATGCAAAGTGACCTGAAACCAATCCACCGCCTGCCAAAAGAATGTCGCTGAAACAGCCGATTCCCCGATTTCAGTCGCTATATTCGACCTGATAATTTCCTTTTTGAGGAACTTTTTCCGGGTGAAGCCGGTATGAGCGCCAGGCGGTATCGGGCGCCGGAGGGCCTTGCATTCGGCCGGTTGCCGGCTTAACTTTCCAACTTTGACTGGTATTGGGATTACTACAGCAAGGAGCTCACCTTGTCGCAAAGGCTAACGGGCGCGGCCGGCGGGGATGTTCAGGCGGTCGAGAGGCTGCAGGAGGCCCGCCGGAAGATACACGACGAAATATCGAAGGTCATTGTCGGCCAGAAAACGGTCATAGATCAGCTCATCGTCTGCCTTCTGGCCCGTGGCCATTCGCTGTTGATCGGCGTGCCCGGCCTGGCCAAGACCCTGCTCATCAGTACTCTCAGCCGGCTCCTGGACCTCACATTCAACCGCATCCAGTTCACGCCCGACCTGATGCCCTCGGACATTATCGGCACGGACATTCTCGAAGAGCACGCCGCGGGAGGGGAGAGCCGGCACTTCGTTTTCCACCGCGGCCCGGTATTCGCCAACGTGGTGCTGGCCGACGAGATCAACCGCACGCCGCCCAAGACTCAGGCCGCCATGCTGCAGGCGATGCAGGAACACCAGATCACCGCCGGGGGCCATACCTACCGTCTGGCCGAGCCGTTCTTCGTGCTGGCGACCCAGAACCCGATCGAGCAGGAGGGCACCTATCCCCTGCCGGAAGCCCAGCTCGACCGCTTCATGTTCAGCCTGTCGGTGGACTATCCATCGCCGGAGGAAGAGATCGAGATCGTCACCACCACCACCAGCGAGCACGACCAGAACGTGGCCCAGGTGCTGGCGGGAGCGGAAATTATCGGCCTGCAGGAGCTGGTGCGCAGGGTGCCGGTGAGCGAGTCGGTGGTGAAGTACGCCGTACACCTGGTGCGGGCCACTCGTCCCGGCGAGCCGGATTCGCCGCAGTTTATCCGCGAGCTGGTGGACTGGGGCGCCGGCCCGCGGGCCAGCCAGTACGCAATCCTGGGGGCTAAGACCCTGGCCGTGCTCGATGGCCGCTACACTCCCGGCGAAGAAGACGTGCGGGCCTGCCTGATGCCGGTCCTGCGCCACCGGGTGATCACCAGCTTCAACGCGGAAGCCGAGGGGATAACCGTGGAGCAGGTGTTGAATCGTCTGCTGGAGGAGAAAGGTTGACAGTCGCGGCCGGCCAGATGCTCGATCCCCTGGTGGTATCCCGCCTGGGAAACCTCGAATTGATCGCCCGCAAGGTGGTGGAAGGCTTCATTACCGGCCTGCACCGCTCGCCCTACCACGGTTTCAGCGTCGAATTCACCGACCACCGGCCCTACATGCCGGGCGACGAGCTGAAAAACATCGACTGGAAGCTCTACGCCAAGACCGAGCGCTACTACATCAAGCAGTTCGAGGAGGAGACCAATCTCAAGGCCTGGCTGTTAATCGATGCCAGCCGTTCGATGTCGTTCGGTCATCAGGGTACGCTGTCCAAGAGCCGTTACGCGGTCATGCTCGCCGCCAGCCTGGCCTACCTGCTGCTGCGCCAGCGCGATGGAGTGGGCCTGGTGCTTTACAGCGACCGGCTCCTGCGCTTCGTGCCCCCGCGGGCGCGCCTGAGCCAGATGAAAGTGCTGACCGCGGCGCTGGAGAACCTGGCCTGTGAAGGGCTCACCGCTCCCCTGCCGATCTACCGCGAACTGGCCGAACGGATTCACCGCCGCGGCCTGATCGTGGTGCTCTCCGACCTATTGACCGCCCCCGAGGATACGATCCGTTCCCTGAAGTATTTCGCTCACCACAAGCACGAAGTGATCGTCTTCCACCTGCTCGACCCGGCCGAACTCGACCTGCCCGGCGCCGGGGAAGTCCTCTTCCGGGACATGGAGACCGGCGAAGCCCTGCAGACCAATTCCTGGGAGATCAAGCCGGCTTACGACCGGGCGGTGGAACGGCTGACCGAAGGGCTGCGTCGCAGTTGCCGCGAGGCGCTGATCGACTACCAGCTGGTATCGACCGCCGCTCCCTTCGACCGGGCGCTGTTTTCGTTCCTGGAGAAACGCAAGAGGCTGGGGTGAGTGTCCGGCGGTGAGATTACTGCGGCGACTTGTAATAGTCTATTATGCTGATAATGACCACCTGCACCTGGTCGCTTTTGGGGATCGAGACAACCCGGCCGTACACGTCGTGGAAACGGTAGTTTTAGCCGTCGAACCAGACGTTGCGCGGGTAGTAGGTGGCGGTCGATTTCTGATCGACTATCTGGTAGACCAGCCTGTCCCGGCCGATCAGCGGAGTGGGGCGAAAGAGGCTGCCGCCGGCGCAGGCGGAAAAAAAAGAAGCCGCCAGCAAAAGGCCTGTCACTGCCGCCCTTTTGCAGTGCAGCAATAGATTGCGAGGGAAAACTTCCCTGTTTTCCTTCATGATCAATTCCTCATTTCCGCAGGACCCGGTTTTCACTGTCTCTTCTTAATATCGGAAAAACTCCGGGATAATTTAACTTAATCGGGCTTCCACAGGAAAGTATAAGCCGGCGGCCGGTAAAGCATCTGGTCCTGAAATTCTGTTTGAATCGCCGCATTTCGATGTCCCGGGGTGTAATCTCCACTTTCCGGCGGGAAATAATGAGGGAAAGACGGCTCCTGGTTTCCGTTTTGGCTCGGAACTCTTTGAATTTCTCAGGCGGGCGCTTTATTTTTCTATTAAGGGAGCGTTAAAATATTAAATTTGACGCTCGTAGAGTTCAAGCGATGTGCTCCAGGGACTGTCGAGGACGAGCGACTCAGCTTGGCGGCGGATAATTTGCAGTCGTATTTTAAACTGTTTTTAACGCGATTAACGGCAATAGGAAATACCAGTGCACGACGAGTTGAGGCGGAGCGAGGCCTTCGGCCAACCGTAAGACAGCCTTCAGATAACTCTGGTACTCCATTGAACTATGTCTGACTTATTCAGTGAGCCAAGACAGGAAACGCTTTTTCCGTTTCCACCGCAGTATTGACAAGCCAGCAAAGAACTTAGCCTTATAATAAGGCAACTGGCCATTAACTTAGCGCAAGACTGGATCAGCCGGATGCTTAGAAATAAACTATTATGGGTGATTGTGATTTCCGTAGTAGTAAGGCTGATATTCGCCACAGTCTATCACTATAATGGCTACCCCGATACATATGATTATTTCCAGGTTGCAAAAGAAATACATAATAAATTTTCAGACGACAAAATGGAAGTAGGCAATATACTCTGGCCTCGTCCCCCTTTATTTCCTCTGCTGATCAATCTCGCCGGTTTCCAGGCTAAACGGATAGTATTTTACCAGGCAGTCATGGGTGTTGGCATAGCCGTTTTTCTATACCTGATATTTTCCCGGCTGACCGGCAGCAGTATGGCCGGAATGTTGGCTGGATTCTGCTATGCCCTGAATCCTTCGCAAATGCTTTTCGAGTTTGCCTTGATAAGTGAAACTACCGGTACTTTTTTATTTATTGGTGCTGTATTTCTATTTTTTATTGTTCTTACAGAAAACAGCAAACCTAAAATATCAATCCTTATCGCTCTTGGCTTTCTGGTCAGCTTATCAACGGCCTGCCGCTCTCAATTTAAAATAATTATTGCCCTAATGGCTGTTTTTTTAGCCTGGAGACTCTATCGCCAGGCACGCCCGGAGCTGCTTAAAATCATCGCTTATATCGCTCCGATTGCCCTCATCTTCGCCCTGCTCTCTTCGAATGCCGTCAGCCTGGATGGCACGCAGCCCGTGGTGGGTTTATCGATGATGGAGAATCTGATAGTCTATGCTGAGCAAGCACCTGATGAATTTAAGGATTACCGGGAAATAATAATAAAGAACAGAGAAGAATACCTTGCGGTCGATGGTTCTGCCGTCGTGCATTCAATTGCGTTAGCTATCCCTGAACTTCGTGAAAAAGCGGGAGGAGATTTCACCGTCCTATCGAATGATTGTATTAGGATGGCGTTCGCTATTATCCGAAAGATCCCCATCGAATATTCCAAAATCGTAATAAGCAACATTGTGGATTTTTGGAAGCCGACCTGGTATTCACGCCAGTTCGGCTTAAGAGCAGTTCTGGCGGGCGAAAGAAAGTTAAGCAAAACAGTTGCAGTGTGCCACGCGATTGTCCATCTGGCGTTTATGCTGGTATTCCTGGCGATTCCAGTGCTTTATATCTTGTGTCCGGGATTTAGGAAAAATGCACCGGTAAGGCTTGAAATTCTCTTCATCTATGCGGCGGTGTTTAGTGCTAATATATTAGATTCTATCTTTAGTTTTGGGGAACCTCGCCATAAGACTTCATTCGAACCTTTGATTTTCGGAGCGGTCATTTGGCTTGCTTTCGCACAATATCGCCGTTGGAAAACAATCGAAAGTAAAGAAGGGGCTGGAAAGAGTGCTGAAGGGGAATTGGATGAATAGCTTGCTTCTCAGGGCTTAAGTCGATTATTTAAAGACAGTTCAAAAAAAGTGAATATATTGCCAGCGAAATAAAGTCTATCAACTTTATCGAGGTGTAAACATGGAGCATAACAATAAATGTCCAATTTGTGGTGCAACCTCCGCAGTTTCCATGATTTTTGATTTTGCTGATGTTTTATTATGCAGATTTTGCAAGCACTATTTCTCAATAAATACAACAATTCCAGTTGATGCTGTTTACGATTCAGATTATTTTGAAGTTAAACACAAAAATTACTTCCAATACCAGGACACAGTTTTATTCAACGACATTACCAGCAGTATAAGTCGCAAGGGCGGTCACGATCTTGATATTATCGATATAGGTTGCGGTAAAGGCAGCTTCTTGGACTATCTGTTTTCTTTAGGCTACAAGAAATTGCATGGTATAGACCTGATTGATTTAAAATCCACAAAGTTTAATTACATAAAGAGTAGTATCGAGGAATTTCACACAGAAAAAAAAATTCGATATTGTTACCTCATTATTCAATATTGAACATATTAAAGATGTCGATGATTACATGCGTAAACTAACGCAAATGGTTAAAGCTGATGGGCTAATAGTAATATATACTATTAATTCACAGTCTCTGCTTTATTCGAGTGCTGTAATATTGTATCGTTTGGGGATTAAGTTTGCAGCCAGGAGGTTATTTGATCCTCATCATTTAAATCATTTTACGATTAATTCATTAGCAGTCCTGGCAAAAAAATATAACCTGAAACCAATTCATTCATCGATTAGAAATCTCCCTATTAATGCCATTGATCTTGGGTATCAAAAAAATAGTAAAATAATAATGTCTGGAATTGTTACAATTCATGCTCTCTCAAAGTTGCTACATAACGGATACATGCAGCTCCAAGTTTATGTGAAAACGGAATAAATGCGAAGGTGGACTAAATTGGATTAGATTTTTAGCGCCCGGCTGAGGAATAATCTGCTGTCAAAGATGGAAGTAGCCTTCATTTATTCGATAGTTTTGAGTACGGACCTGCTGGGCGCTATTTTTCAATACGGCGATCCGAAGTATAAAACTTCCCTCGAGCCGCTGATAATCGCCCTTTCTCTCTGGACCGTCATCATTGTCGCGGGCCGGCTGGACCGTCCAGGGGCGGGAAAAGAGAAGGTTTCAGCAGCGCCGTGACCCCATTTGCGGTGCCGCGGAGGGTATTCAAGCGATGGCTGACCTGGTGTAACTGCAAATGATTGACCGGCTTGCAGGATAATTCCCACCTTATTTCGCCGATGGCAACCGATGAAAGTATCGATAGTCATACCCGTGTACAGAAGCGAAGAGACGATCGGGAAGCTGGTCGACCGGCTTTTCGAGGTCCTGGGCGGGCAGGACCTGGAGATCGTTCTGGTCAACGACGGCAGCCCGGACAACAGCCACCGGGTCTGCCTCGAATTGCAGGCCCGCTACGGCCGGTCGCTGATCTATCTCGACCTGGCCCGGAATTTCGGTGAACACAACGCGGTGATGGCCGGATTGAATTATTGCTCCGGAGACTACGTGGTAATCATGGACGACGATTTCCAGAACCCTCCGGAAACTATCATGCTGCTGGTCCAGGAGGCCTCCGGCAAGGAACTGGACGTGGTTTATTCCAGGTACGATGTAAAACAGCACGGCGTCCTGCGGAACCTGGGCAGCCGCTTCACCAACTGGGTGGCCGGCTTTCTGCTGGACAAGCCGCGCGGTCTGTATCTGTCCAGTTTCAAGTGTATCAGCCGGTTCGCCGTTAATGAGATAATCAAGTACAATGGACCGTTTCCTTACATCGACGGCCTGATTTTGAGGAGTATCAGCCGGATCGGAGTGGTCTTGGTTCCGCATGAAAAAAGAGAGTACGGCAGGAGTGGATACACTTTCCGGAAACTGGCGCACCTCTGGCTGAACATGTTCGTGAATTTTTCCGTGATGCCGCTGCGGATCAGCTCGTTAATGGGCATGCTATTCAGCCTGATTGGCCTGGTCTTGAGTATCAAAGTGGTAGTGGAGAAATTGAGCAACCCGACTGTGCCGATCGGCTGGCCCTCGGTGATAGTCACCGGTCTGGTATTTGCCGGCATCCAGCTTTTCATGCTCGGCCTGATCGGCGAGTACCTCGGCCGGCTGTTCCTCAGCGCGAACCAGACTCCTCAGTACGTAGTCAGGAAGAAACTCGGCGGGGAAGAGCAAGATGAATGCTGAGAAGCTGGCGGAGCGTTTCCGGGACAAGGCAGTGCTTATCACGGGCGGCCTGGGCTTTATTGGCAGCAACCTGGCGATCCGGCTGGCCCGGGCCGGGGCGAAGATCACGATCCTGGACGCCCTGATCGAGGGGCACGGCGGCAACCTCTTCAACATCGAGCCGGTCCGCAACCAGGTCCGGATCGAGATCGGGGATATCCGCGACAAGCGCAAAATGAAAGCCGCAGTAAAGGACAAGGACTTCATTTTCCACCTGGCCGGCCATAACAACCACGTCCTGAGCCTCACCGATCCCTTCGTCGACATAGACATCAATATCAAGGGTTCCGCCGTTCTTCTTTTCAGCTGCCGGAATTACAACCCGGAAGCCCGTCTGGTATATACCGGCACACGCGGGGAATACGGATCGGTGCTGGAGCTGCCGGCCCGGGAAGACTCACCCATCAACCCGCGCGGGATCTATGAGCTTTCGAGCCTGACCGCGCAAAAACTCTTCAAGATTTACAGCGACAACCACGGTGTCCGGTCCGTAACATTGAGGTTGACAAATATTTACGGGGAACGGGCTCAGATGCAGCACAGCCATTTCGGCGTGGTCAACTGGTTCATCCGGCTCGCCCTCGACAACGATACTATCAAGGTTTTCGGGGATGGAACGATCCTGCGGGATTTCCTGTACGTGGAGGACACGGTCGAGGCGATCCTGATGGCCGCCTGCTGTGATGAGGCTTATGGCGATGTATTCAATGTGGGCTGGGACGTGCCGGTTAATTTCCTTCAGCTGGCGGAGGCGATCGTGAAGATCGCGGGCCGCGGCAGATGGGAATTTACGCCGTTCAGTGAGGAACGGGCCAAACTGGAGCCCGGGGATTTCTACTCCGACATTTCGAAAATCAAGAGAGTGGTGGGCTGGGCCCCCGCCTGCAGTCTCGAAGACGGCCTGGCCCGGACCATCGCATTTTACGATCAACACCGTCAGCATTACTGGTGAAAGCCATGCGGATACTGTTCCTGGATTTGAAAGCCCAGTACCGGGCGATCCGGCCGGAAATAGACGAGGCGCTGGGACGAGTCCTGGCGAGCGGCTGGTACATCCTGGGCCGGGAGCTCGAGGAGTTCGAGCGGGAATTCGCTTCCTACTGCGGGGTGCGGCATGCGGTCGGAGTCGGCTCGGGCACGGCGGCGATCCAACTGGCCCTCTCCGCCGCCGGGATCGGCCCCGGCGACGGGGTGGTGACCGTGGCCAACGTGTCCGCTCCAACGGTCGCGGCCATTTGCTTGGCCGGAGCCACACCCCTGTTTGCCGATATCGACGGCCGCTCCGGCAACCTGGACCCGGAAAGGCTATCGGCGGTGCTCCAGCGGGATACCGGCCGGCAAATTAAAGCGGTCGTAGTCGTACATCTGTACGGCAATCCCGCGAACCTGGAAAGAATCCTCGCCCTGGCGCGTGAATCCGGCATAAAAGTTATCGAGGATTGCTGTCAGGCCCACGGGGCGCTGTTCCGGGGCACGAAAGTCGGAAGTTTCGGCGAGGCGGGGTGTTTCAGCTTCTACCCGACAAAAAACATCGGCGCTTACGGGGACGCCGGGATGGTGGTCACCAACGACGATGGAATCGCGGAAAGAGTGAGGATGCTGCGTAATTACGGTGAAAAGGAAAAGTACCTCAATACCGAGCGTGGCATTAACAGCCGGCTGGATGAAATCCAGGCGGCGATCCTGAAAGTCAAACTCGCCTATTGCGACCGCTGGAACGAAACGAGAAGAAAGCTTGCCGATCTGTACAGCGAACAGTTGGCGGGATGCGGCCTGAAACTGCCTCTCCCGGACGAGAACGGTTCCCGGCAGGTGTATCATCTCTACGTGGTGAGGGCGAAAGACCGGGAGTACCTCCGCGCGCGTCTGCAGGAAAAAGGGATCGCCACCGCGGTGCATTACCCAAGGCCCATCCATTTCCAGCCCGCCTACTCCGATCTGGGTTATGCTCCCGGCGACCTGCCGGAAACCGAGGCCGCCTGCCGGGAAGTCCTCTCTCTCCCGCTTTACCCGGAACTCGAGCCCCAGGCTGTGCTGCGGGTCTGCGAGGCGATCCGGGAGATCGTCTGACCGCCGGCGGGGTTTTCCCTGGAGGATGAAGGAAAAAAGCTTTCTTTCTCTGTTCACCCCTTCCCCGACAACCCTTGAGATATTCCAGCCATAGGGCTTTGCCTCGGCACCGGTGAATTATTTTCAACCAATCTTCTTCAAATTTAATAAGTTAGGTATTCGCGGCTCTTTGGAGCCGGGGTCGGCGAGGCCTGTGGCCGGAAATTTATACGCGATTGAGATTGATTTAAATTCCCTTTCTTTATATATTCATATTTGTCCAGAGCTTGCAATTCAACCGGCATCCGTCCGGGCAGCGTAAAAATAGTCAAGGAGTGTCTGCAAATGAGGAATTCAGACAGGATATTCAACCGCAGGGAGTTTTTCGCCCGCACTACGGCTGCGGCCGCAGCCGCCACGTTCAGCGCCGGCCGGTTGCCGGCCGCCGAGAGTCCCTTTCACCCGATTCCGGCATCGCCGCTGCCGAAGCGCGCTTTCGGCAAGACAGGCGCGCAGCTGCCGATCCTCACTTTCGGCAGCGGCAGCCGCTGGATG
>JAZDIG010000529.1:0-9256 GCA_043805105.1 Candidatus Glassiibacteriota bacterium
GCAGATGCGAATCGGCAGGCTGTCCTGATCGATAAATTCCCCCTGGGCCTGGATCATGGCGCTCTGGATTGCGTTCTCCAGCTCGCGGACGTTCCCCGGCCAGTCGTAACACTTCAGGCAATCCATCGCACCCCGGGTCACTCCTCTTATGCCCAGCCTCAATTGACCATCGTATTTGCCGATGAAATGTTCGACCAAAAGAGGGATGTCTTCCCTGCGGTCTCTCAGCGACGGCACCCGGATGGTGAAAACGTTGAGCCGGTAGAAAAGGTCGAGCCGGAACTTGCCCGCATTGACCGCTTCCTGAAGATCCCGGTTGGTAGCTGCAATGTACCTTACATTCACCGGAATCGAGTTCCGGCCGCCGATCCGGGTCACTCTCCTTTCATCGAGCACCCGCAGAAGCTTGACCTGTGAATCCAGCGCCAGTTCCCCGATCTCGTCGAGAAACACCGAGCCGGAGTCGGCCTGTTCGATCTTGCCCGGCGTCGTGGATTTGGCATCGGTGAAGGCTCCCTTTTCGTAACCGAACAACTCGCTCTCGAACAAATTGTGCGGAATCGCCCCGCAGTTGATAGCGACGAAAGGGTTGCCCTGTCTCTGGCTGTTGAAGTGGATCGCCTTGGCCACCAGCTCCTTGCCGGTCCCGCTTTCACCCTGGATCAGCACGGTCGCGTTCGTATCACAGACCCTGCCGATCTGGTCGAAAACGCGCTGCATGGCAGAGCTTACGCCGATGATATTCTTAAAGCTGTACTTATCCTGAAGCTGTTTTTTCAGCTCTCTGACTTTTTCCGCCAACCGGCTGCGCTCCAAGGCCCGGCGGATGATTATCAAAAGCTCATCATTGTCGAACGGCTTGGACAGATAATCGTAGGCCCCCTGCTTGATCGCCTCCACTGCCAGTTCCACCGAGGCGTGGGCGGTAAGGATTATAATCGTGATATCCGGATACCGCTCTTTGATTTTGGCGGTGGCCTCGATCCCGTTGATGCCCGGCATCTTCTGGTCCATCAACACCAGGTCCGGCAGGAATTCGTCCAGAACCGCCAGCGCCTCCTCGCCGCTGGAAGCCGTCTGCACCGTGAACCCTTCATCCCCCAGAACCTGGCCGAGGATGGTCCTGATTCTTTTTTCATCGTCTACGATTAAGATCCTGCCCGCCATATCGACTCCGCTATTGCTTTCAGTTTCCAGCCGGCAGATGGAGAGTGATTCTGGTGCCATGCTTCTCGGGGCGGTCCTTGGCGGTTTCGCTTTCTATCTCGATTTCACCGCCGTGCTGCTGGATGATTCCATAGCAGATGGACAGCCCCAGGCCGGTGCCGTCTTTTTTCGTGGTGAAGAAAGGATCGAACACGTGTTCGAGGTCCGCCGGGGGAATGCCCTGACCGGTGTCCTGGAAAACCAGGGAATAATTGTGCCTGCGGCTGGACAAATCCGTTCTTCCCTTCGCTGCCTGATCTACGGAGATAGTCAGCCTGCCGCCGTCTTCCATCGCTTCTATCGAATTCATCATCAGGTTGAGAAATACCTGTTTGAGAAGCGCCGGGTCCGCGGCTAATAGTGAGGTCTCCACCCGATAATTAAGCTCGATGGCTACCCCACTTTTTCGCGCCGTATTATCCACCAGGGCGATGGTCTGGGAGAGCAGCTGTTCCAAGTCGAAGCGCTTCATTTCGGGCTTGGTGGGCTTGGAAAAGGACAGCAGGCCCTCGATGATTCCATTGATCCGGTCCACTTCCTCGATCAGTTCCGCCACCAGCTCCGCCTCTTTCCGGCCGATCAGGCTTTTCTGCAGGTACTGGATCGTGCTGCGGATGGAGGTGAGCGGGTTGCGGATCTCATGGGCCGCCCCGGCGGCCAGCTGGCCGAGAGTGGCCAGGCGGTCGGCACGGTACATCTTTTTAAGACGGGACTTCTGCTGCTGGTAAAGGTAGGCGTTATCGAACGCCAGGGCGGCACGGCCCATCAGCGAGTCCAGCAGCTCGATTTCATCCCCGGCCATCTTCTCCCGGCTGGTCTTGGGCCCCAGGCAGACCAGTCCGGTCAACCGGTTCATCGACATCAGGGGAAAGATCGATTCGACGCCGGTCCGCTCGAGCATTTCTCTTTCAGCTTCCGAAAAAAACGCAAAAATGTCCGGGTGCTCGGAAACGACCAGATGGGTTTCGTTAACTGCCAGCCAGTGGACGAGCGGCCCGTCCGGATCGAAAAAGAGGTTCTCTTCCTCCGGCATCTCATAGCCTCTGGATTCCACCAGCTGGTAGCGGTTCAGATCGATGTTGAGCAGATAAATATAAAGCGGGTTAACGTTTACAATTTCACGTAAATATGTAATCACGCTGTCTTTCAGCTGCTCCAGGTCCACGATCAGCGTGAGCGAACGGCTGAATTCGTTCAGCGTGTAATTCAGCTTTTCCTGTCTGGCCCTTCCGGCCGAGGGCCGTAACAGGGATGACAATCTCCGGGCGAAATTCATGGCGGACAGTAATTCCTGGAATCCTGGAAACTGGTTTAGTGGAGTCGAGACTGATAGTAACCCAAACCAGCGGCGAATTCAACTCCATCCCTCATTCCCGAGGCAGCCGGGTACAATCAGCGCTGCCGCACGTCGCTGCGCAGAAACTGCACGAACACGGCGGCAAACAGCAACAGGTTCAGGATCACGAGGGTCGCAATGTCCCAGCTTGCGGCTTTGAGCGATTCGGCAAGCGACAACTCCTTTGGCTGGAAACGGAGAAGGGAGTTGAAATCCACCGGATTATGGGAGAAGATCCGGGGGTCTTCCATTGACACATCCCAGGCAAAAATATGGAGGCTATTCGGGTCCTTCTTATCCTCATCGGCCAGGAATTGCTTTAGCGCTGCACGGTAATCGTTCACCTGTCCGTACATGCTTCTGAAACCCGCCACCCCCGTACCGAACAGGGCTTCGGCCAGCCTTTGATATACCGTAAGCGGCGAAACCAGGGCGGCCTGGCGCCCGGTTTCGACCTGGATTTCCATCCTCTTCACGTAGTCCAGATAGATCCGGTTATAGCTGTCGGCGAAAGCGTTGAACAGCCGGGCGCGCGCCGGAGGGTTTACCCTTTTATTGCTATCCCAATTACTGCTCCAGTTTCCGCAGAATTCCCCGAACTTGGCTTCTTTGTTGGGATCTTGCCAGATCGCGAGGTGCGCATCCTGAGCTTCTTTTTCGACCTGCGCCCGCGAGGGGGCGCTGACCAGCTTTTGGGCAATCAGCTTGCTGCCGGAAGGAATAATCAGAATTGTTACTACCCAGAGAAACAGC
Organism: Candidatus Glassiibacteriota bacterium; assembly: GCA_043805105.1. Taxonomy (GTDB): domain Bacteria; phylum Gemmatimonadota; class Glassbacteria; order GWA2-58-10; family GWA2-58-10; genus JAZDIG01. Next base: position 3,296 of record JAZDIG010000529.1, read on the forward strand.
AGCGCCACAATGCTGGTGGAGGATGAGGAAACCCGGCTCGAAACCAGCATCCCGAGAAGCAGAAAGACAGAAAGAAAGAGCAGCGAAACCAGGATGAAAACACCGATCTTGAGCCACTCGAGAGGGCTGTATAATAAACCGGACAGGCTCGTGATTATCAGGCTCACCAGCATCCCCAGCGCCAGCGGAATGACCAGAGTCAGCAGGGCACCGACGTACTTGCCCGCCAGCAACAGATCGCGGGGCACTGAATTCGAAAGCGCCAGCGGAAGCGTCCCCCTCTCCCTTTCGCCGGAGAGCGAATCGAAAGTCAGCAGCACGGCGAAAAAACTCAGGACCAGGGTGACCACCAGCATCCAGTCCAGGTCGCGGGAGTGGGGGATGTAGAAATTGCCGGCCGTCTGCACTTCCGGCAGGAAAGTCCGGAACACGTCGGTCTTGAAGACGTTGGGCATACTGTTCTGAAAGCCGGAGCAGAACAGGCCGGTGAGCTGGGGCCGGGTCCGGATTGTCTGCACCTGACTGGACACTGCCGCCAGGCCGTCATCGGCAGCCCGGCCGAGCTCCTGCAGGTTGGCATTGGTGACCGTGGCGTACTCCTCCATCTCCTGATAGTAGCGCTGAACGAACACCACCGAACCGGCTGTAAACAGGACCAGTGAAATCGCCAGGGAAAGCGTGAACCTGAGGCTCAGGATATTGGAAATAAGCTCCTTAAGAACAATCGATCCAAACATTATCATTCACCTCATCTGACGTCGTAGCGGCTGAAAGCGATGTGGGCGCAGAAATAAAAGATCAGGGCGCTAAAAAAAAGCAAAACGATACCGGGGCCTGTTCGAAACAGACTCTCCCTCAGGCTCTCACGCTGCAGGACGAACCTGGGCATCGATGACAGGTCGAGAGGCTCTACCTTCTGTTCGAAAATTCTGTCCCTCAGGGCGAAATAATCACCGCCGGTCCCGGGGTCGTTAAGCTGCTCAAGAGAGGAGGTGGTGACATACCGGAGGGAGGAGAGGGCCTGGATCTCGCGCAAGTAATCCAGCAACTGGACGCGGTACAAACGGGCCTGTTCGTAGAACCTGTCGGTGTTGGGCATATCGGTGCAGGCCAGGCCCGATATCACCGATTCGTAGGCCGCTGCCGGTGAAAGGAGAGCGATCAGGGCGGCTGTATGCTCCTGCGTCCTCAGGCTCTCCAAATATTCCTTGCGCACCTGCCATTTTCTTTCAGCGTACCCGGCCCGCATAGGCTCGATCAGGCCCTTGCGCTTCAAATCGGCCAGTATTGCACTCCGGTCGCCCCAGCGGTGGTAGTAGCCCCAGGGTTCGTTGTCATCGCTGACGCTGCCCGGCAGGCGGTTCTGCCGATACAGACTTATTAACTCTTTCAGCATATCGCTTTCGAGCGCCTGGATGTCACTCTCCAATTTTTCGGCCGGAATTGCCGGCTGGAAACGTTCGGCCAGGCTGCCGGCGCAATCCGGGACCACCACTACGGTCAGGACCCAGAAGAAAAAGAGCAGGATCAGGGTGTCGGCGGCCCGCCGGGTCAGGGCCGAAACCAGCAGGCCGAAACTGCAGAATGTCGCCGCCAGCAGCAGCGAGGCCGCGTACATCAGGACAATCCGGCCCCAATCGGCGGCCGGCAAAGACACCGCCGGCGAAAACTGGAGGATGAGGCCCGCAGCCAGGAAAGCCAGGGTCAACGGCACCGCGATACTGATCAGGCAGCCGGCCAGCTTGCCCAGCAGCACCTGGTGGCGGGTTCCGCCCTGGGACAGCACCAGGCTAAGCGTCCGGTTCTCCTTCTCCCCCGAAACCGAATCGTAAACCAGCAGAAAAACCAGCACCGTGACCACGAGCTGAAAGATCGTCGAGATGTCGAGGTCCTGGAACACTCCCAGCAGCGGGTTGCCGTCCAGGAATCCGCCGCCTGCGGTGGGCACGGAGCCGATGGACACCTCCGCCGATTCGACCTGATCGCCGGACAATCCGGCGCTGAAAATGGCAAGCGGCTCCGGCGCCCGGAAGACCGTAGGCCTCAGGTTCTGGTAGGTCATGGTCCCCTGCAGCTCCTCGTTGTTCCTGTCCACGAGCTGGTTGTAGCTGTCCTGCCTGGCAGAATACTTGTCCACCAGCACGAAGGTGAACAGTGCAACCAGCGCCAGCAGGATGACAGAGCCGGTGGTGAAACGAAGGCTGATCAGGTGGGCGTGGCACTCCTTTTTCGCAACAAGCCAGATCATCGTCAATACTTCCTTAAAATAGATTTTAAGATCAATTCAGACGGAACGTGGAATGGTCAGCAGGCTCAAAAGCAAAAGCGGTGCCATTTTCGCCGGAGGAAACCGATAAATGGCGCAAGACTGCGATTTATCAGTAATTGTATCGGTTCAGCCTCGCTTACGGCCAGGGCCGGGAGAGTTCCGCCCGGCGCTCGGGTGTGTAATCCGGGTTACAACCAGTGGGTAACGCGTTACCCACAAAACTTGGCATTATCAATTCAGGCAAAAACAAGTATCGATTCAATTTATTATATTTTATGCACTTACATTTTATCCAGCCGCTAATTGGATTCAGGCACACCCTTTGCTTACACCTCAGACAGACAATTAATTTTCAATCACTCGATTCTCAATCAACCATCGCCCCTATTGAATTGTCCACGGAAAAATGAAAAAGACATGCGCCATATTCATGGTTCTGGCAGCGCTCATTAATTCCGGCCTGGCTGCGCAGGAACCTCTCGTGCTGACTCTCGAGCAGGCGATCGCCATCGCTCTCGGCCGCAGCTACACGATCAAGTCTTATAATGAAAGGAAACTGGCCACCGAACATTTTTACCGGTATTGGGAAGCCAATTTCAAGCCCCGGCTCGATTACAGGCTGATGTCGCCCTCCTGGAACGAAAATGTCAGTGCGATCCAGAGGGTGGACGGCCTGCCGGTATACAACTCCACCGGAACCATGACCCTGCTCAATGAATTGAAGTTTACCTACACGATCCCCACCGGTGGCTATTTCGCTTTCAACGCCCAGTTGTACCGCGAAAACTGGAAAACCGTACTGGCCCTGCAGGACTACCAGAGACTCACGGCGCGGGATGCCCGCAGCAGTTTCAGCCTCTCTTTCGACCAGCCGATTTTCACCAAGAATCAATTGAAAGAGAACCTGGAGGAAGCCCGGCTCAACTTCGAAAAAACTTCCAGCGAATTTACCCGCACCCAGCTCGACATTATCTACCGGGTCACCGAGGGCTTCTATACGGTCTTTCGCATCACCCGGGAAGTGGAGATCGCCCGGGAGAAACTGGTAAATTCCGAAGAAGCCTACCGGATCGCCAGGCTCAAGGGAGAGGCCGGACGTATTCCCGAGGGGGACGTACTGATCGCCGAGGTTTCCATGGAGCAGAACCGGGCCGCGCTGAGCGAGACCGAGGGTAAGCTGGAGCGGGAAAAGGACAGGCTCAAACAGTTGATCGGCTTGAGCCTGCCCGAGGACTTCTCGATCGAAACCGATTTGAAATACGACGCCTTCGAGATAAACGAAAACGAGGCGGTCGAAAAAGCAATCGACAACCGCCGCGAGATCCGCGAATCGGAACTCGACGTATCCCTGCGCAATATCGAGCTCGATCGGGCAAAACGCATCCGCGAGCTCAGCGGCACGATCTCCGCCTATTACGACCTCACCGGCGTGAGCACCAGCCAGCACGGCTCCACCGCGGACCTGTTCCGCAGCTCTTTCGACAACATCGTCGACCGGCCGCCCAACCGCGGCGTCACCCTCACTTTCTCCTATCCCGTATTCGACTGGGGTCGCGGCAGGGAAAGAGTTCAGCAACAGATGGCCAGCGTCCGGGAAGCCCAACTGAGCCTGGAGAACGAAAAAACCACAATTACCCGGGAAGTAAAGGACATCGTGCGCAGCGTGTACGAGGCGCGCAACCGGCTGCTGATCAACGAGAAGAACCAGCAACTGATGCAGAAAAGCTACGAGATCAGCCGGATGAGGTTCGAGAACGGCAACATCACCAGCCAGGAACTCGGCAGGGAGCAGGAGCGGCTGGCCGCCACTCAGCTGGATTATCTGGGCGCCTTCATCACTTACCAGCTCGCGATCGCCGACCTGAAGAGAAAAACCCTCTGGGATTTTGAAAACGCCACCGGTTACCGTGTGGAAGATGAACATTTCCGGCAGGAATAGACTCGAGGAGTTTCGATGACCAGCTTTGGAAAAATGATCACCATTTTCGTCGTCCTGTTCCTGGGTTTCTCTTTTCACCTTCACGGCCAGCAGGACCAGGCCTCGCTGCTGCTCGATCTGAAAAAAGCGCGCGCCGCCTATGAAATCGCCAGGCAGAAATTGGACAACGACAAGGAGCTGTTCGACAGCAAGGCGATATCCGAGGACGAGTACAACCGGAGCAAAAACGAGCTGATGAGCACGGAGGTGGATTATCAGAAGCTGATCCTGAAGGTAATGTCCCAGCAGTCCTACATCATCGTCGAGAACGCGGTGAAATACCAGACCAGCCGGGGTGAACGGCGGGTGAAAGTCACCCTGCGCAGCACGATGGAGGGCAACCAGGAGTACCTCGACCAGTTCAAGGAGCATTTCGACGTGTTCGTGCCGGAGATGCGCTCCGGCAAAATCTACAACGTCTTCGTTTCCCTCTCCGGCCTCACCGACCAGACCATTATCGGCAGCCCCTACGAAATCAGGATCCCCAGTCTGGAACTGGGCCAGTCCCAAACCGTGGATTTCGGTCTGCTGCGCGACGTCGAGAGCCTGCAGGTGGGCCTCAACTACAGCGGCAAGAAAGACAGCAAGAACATTTTCCTGGAGAAGGACGCCACCAGCAGCGTGGTCGACATCAATTCGACCCAGTTCTCCCAGGAAGTCAATCTGGGGGCCTCCGCCACCTATGACCTCACCCTCGAGCGCTTTTCGGCCCGGGACGACATCTACAAGCTGCTGGTGCTAAACCTCCCGCGCCAGGTCACCTATGATTTCATCGAAGCCGAGACCGGCGCCCGCCTCAGCCAGGTCAAGTTCACCCAAGGCGTGAACATCAAGAAGCTCTCGCTCAAGGCCTACCTCCCCGAGCGCGACGACGAGCAGATCGTGATCGACCGGCCGATGATATTCTACGCCCTCGCCCTCTCGCTCGAACAGTACGAGAACCTGGGCGATCTGGCCGGCAGGCAGCTGTCCGAAAGCGAAATTGCGGATATTCCCGGCGGCTGGGTCAAGCTCGAGCTGATCACGCGCGGCGTAGGCCGGATCGATGTGCGGGCGCTGAGCCTTTACCACGAAATCACCGTGGGCGACAGCGTGACCATGGAGATCACCGTGCGCAACGAAGGCACCCGCCGGCTGGACAACATCCGCATCTCGACCGACAACCCCCTGCGCTGGCGCAGCCGGGTCGAACCGGACCTGATCCGCTCTCTCGACCCGGAACAGGAAGTGATCGTGCACCTGACCATCCTCACCCCGGATGACGTGGGCGTGGGCGCCCAAGAAGTGAAGATCAAGACCGAGGCGCTGGCGGACAACCGCCGGGTGGAAACCGAGGACAAGACCGTGAGGATCCAGGTACGGGCCCGGGCGGAAATTTTCTGGACCTCGGTGCTGATCCTTTCCCTGGTGGGCCTGGTGGTGGGGATAGTCATGTTCGGAATCAAGATCAGCCGGAGGTAGAGCCAAAATAAGCTTATTATGCAATCGTGAAGCCACAAGGTTATGATTCGGCAACCATCACCATCAAGTACCTGATACAAAAGGAGTAAACCATGTTACAGGCAATCGATTTGTCCAAGCGTTACGAGGATGGGGTCCTGGCGCTCGACCACCTCAACCTGACTGTCAAGGAAGGCGAAATCTTCTGTCTGCTGGGCGCCAACGGCGCAGGCAAAACGACCACCATCAACTTGTTCCTCGACTTCATTCCCCC
>JAZDIG010000530.1:0-6107 GCA_043805105.1 Candidatus Glassiibacteriota bacterium
CGGCCGCAGCCGCTTTTTCTTCCCGGTCGAAATCGAGTACGAGCCGCAGGCGGTAAACAAGCACTGGAAACAGGACTCGGCGGAAAACCTCCGCCGGCTGGCCGAGGAGCTTTCCGCACTCGGCCATTGGTCTGAAGGCCCGCTGGAGGAAGTTCTGCGTCGGCTGGCAGAAAAATTGCAGGTTTCTGCCGGCAAGCTGATTCATCCATTGCGCCTGGCCCTGACCGGGATGGACGTAAGTTCTGGAATTTTCGAAGTTTTGGTGGTTATGGGCCGCGAGCTGGCCATGCAGAGAATCGCGCGTGCAATCGAGCGGCTGGGCTGATTTCACGGCAAAGCTTTCCGCTCGGGCGGCGGCCGCTGGATTTTTCATGCCGAATTCTTTATAGTGAATGAGAAGGAATTTAAGGTTAACCGGTTCAACAGCAAAGATTTATGCCGGGGAACAGACTTTTCCGGCCTGAGTTATCAAATATTAAGCCCGACTATGTAAGCCGACACTCTTCGAGAAAGCGTTCTATGTCAAGGACAGGATGCATAGCCCTGACTGCGGTAATTGTCGCTCTGGCCGCCGGCCCCACCGAAAGGGCCGCCGCCCGGGCCCAGACACAAGCCCAGGAAGTGGCCCGGGTACCGGCGGTGCCCGACATGATCACCAACGGGGACGTGAACCTGGACGGTTATTTCGATATTTTCGACATCATGCAGCTGGAACGCACGGCGTCCGCGCAGATAACTCCCACTTCCCAGGAGCTGCGCGCAGGGGACGTCGATGGCAACGGTAAGCTCACCAATTTCGATCTGCTCGTGCTCAACGAAGCGCTCAGCCGCAGCCAGGCGGGCATACCGATGTTCGATGCGGTCAAGACCTCGATCGAAGACGATATCGGCCGTACGAGCGATAACGTTGAAATCTACCTCGACTTGGCCCGTTTCTACCGTAAGGAAGGCCTGCTTTCGCGGGCCAAGGGCGTACTGCAAAGCATCATGGAAGCCCTCGATCCCCAGCACCCCCTCTATAACCAGGTCTCCGGCCTGTTCAATACGGTGTCCAATGAAGAAATCGCGGCCGCAAACTCAGATGAAGAGTCACTCAACACAGACGTATCTGCCGACAACACACTCACCGGCAAAGTCAGCCTGAGACGCAAGGTGGTCCAGCTCAAGGGCAGACTCTCCCAGCTTTTGAAGGACAAGACCTTCAGCGCCCATTACAATGGTAAGCGGGTCAAGTCCAAGCTGGGAAACGTGATGGACGATATGCTGCGCTCGATCGGCGAAGACCGGATGGTGGAACCCGAGGAATTCGATAAATTCAACGGCCAAGTGCGTCAGGTACTCGAGGACCCGGAGAATCTGGTCAAGAATCTCGACACCGAACAGCGCGACCGGATCTCCCGCCTGGTGAACCAATCCACAGTGCCCATGCGGGAGGAAGCGATCAGGATCAAGCAGGAATACGAAGATCGCCTGAAAACCGCGCCGCCTGTCGCACCCCAGGCGAATGTCGCAACGGGACCCGGGCAGATCCTCAACCGCAATGAACAGAGGCTGGAGAAAGATGTCGCCCAGGCGGCGATGCAGGTGGAAGGCCGGATCGTGGCCAATCCACCGACAATTTCACCGGACACGATCAGCCTGGTGAAACCGACTTATAATCTGCACTGGGACGTATCCAACGTGCTGGGAGCCAAGAACGCCTCCCTGGAAATCAGCAAAGCGAATACCAAGTTTTCCAACCCCAGGGGCCAGGCTCCTGACCAGCAAGGCACCCTCTACTACGCGCCGACGCTGGGCGGCGTTTCCGGCGAGCGCCGCGGCAGCGCCCTCGAACTGGAAGGCGTGGGCATCTATTATTACCGGGTAGCCGCACTCAATGCCCGTGGAGAATTAATCAGCACTTTCAGCGACGCAATCGACCTGATCGTGGTCTACAACAACCTCATTACCATCGCCAACAAGCCCGAAATAACTCCCGGGACAATCAGCCCGGGAAAGCCTGAATATACGCTCCACTGGGACGTGAACAACGTAGAAGGCGCCAAGGACGTGGCCGTGGAAATCAGTAAGCCCGACGTGGAATTCACCAATCCGAACGGCAACGACCGCGACCGGGCCAGCACCTTTTTCTTTAATCCTTCGCTCGGCAAGCTGAGCGGCAGTTTCACCTCGAACATCACCGGCCTCGGCGGACCCGGCAAGTATCAGTTCCGTATCATTGCGGTCAGCCCGTACAGCGATTTCATGGGGATGTGGTCCAATCCTGCCACTCTCATCGTTACCGACGGCTCCCACGGCGCTGAACAACAAATGCTCAAACATGAAGAGCCGCCGGTCCCGGAGTCGCCAAAGGTCGAATCGACAAACGGCAATCTTTCTTTCTCCTGGAACGTAACCGGGCTTGGCAGCGCGAGCGGGATCAATTACGAAGTGACCCTTGCCACCGGCGACACGCTTGGGACGGGAGTAAGCGCCGGATCGGCCCTGGGCCAGGTTTTATTATCCGCAACAGCTAAGGGGGACAGCGGATCGGTCAATATCGACCTGACCAAGCTCAAGGGGCCCGGAAACTACATCCTGCGCATCTCTGCCGTGGACGGCACAGGCAAGCTGGTGAGCAGTTGGAGCAAGCCGGCCCGGATTACCGTCCAGAAACCGGCCGCCGCCGCTCCGGCGGTTTCGGAGCGCAGGCCCGCTGCAGTCACCGCCGAAACTCCAGCCGGCCCGCCGGATACATCCGCGGCCCCTGCCGGCGAAAAGCCGCCGGAAGGAGGTAAGAGCCTCGAAGTGGTGAGCAACAACATTCCGCTCTACCAGCTAAACAACCCTTCCAGTCCGGAAGTCGTAACGCTGAACAAGGGTGATCTGTTGATCCATGTCGAAACCAACGGCCTCTGGTACCGGGTTTATTATCCGGTTGGCGGCAAATACGGCTGGCTGCTGTCGTTCAGCGTGAAAAACGTCGAATAGTGATAGGGAGCGGGATTAATTTGAGACACACAAGGCCGTGACAGGCAGTCAATTCATCCCGGCCGCCCAGTCCTTGACAGGCCGGGAATAAAATTTTAGTTTTCATACCAGTCTACGATTGCCCGATGGTGTAACTGGCAACACGCCTGACTCTGGATCAGGAATCTCCAGGTTCGAATCCTGGTCGGGCAACCATATTTAAAAGGAGTTACAGATTTTGTGACAGAAATCAGGCGACTCTGAACCACCATTTGTCAAAAACTGTAACGCCGCACTGTAAGAAAGCCGCTGAGCTGGTGTTCAGCGGCTTTCTGTTTTGGAAGTTAATTACAGCAGCGAGATCGCATCGCTCACTTTGCAGCAGCCGTCGCCATCGTAATCGCGCCCCCGGTTACTCCACCTGCTTCGCTACCGGTCCGATATACTTGGTGGCGAGCACCACGTTGTCGAAACAGACCCGCGCTATCTTGTCGTTGTATGGAATCTTCGGGTCGTGGGGGTTGTAGTCGCTCTCGAAAACATGGGCCAGATAGTATAGCAGCCAGAAGGTATTTATCTTGAGACGGCTGTCCGTGCGCCAGCGAAAACCCTCGAACGGCTTGGGATCGGTATTTAAAGCACCGCTGCGCCTGAACATGTCCTTGAACCAGGTACCGGTGATCGTCCCCGGCCCGTAGCGTTCCGCCAGTTTCCCGTCAATCCAGAAGGCCTCTTCTCCGTTACGCTGTTCCGGGTCGTTGAGCTTGATCATGAACTCCACGCACTGCCACTCGCCTCGCTTGGCCTGCAGCGGCTCCAGAGGACCGAAAAGGTTGCCGTAAAAACCATTTGGCCGGCCGTCGCTTTTGCCCTCCGGAGTCTGCCAGCTGTGCATTTCGCACCAGTAGGAGTAGAACGACCAGGCACCGGGCGGGTTGGCTGCCTCGCGGCCCACCAGGTCCATGCCGGTCGAGAAGCTGACCGCGCCGTCCGGGCGGCTCCCGGCGCCGCCCATCGGATTCGGGGGCGAGTTGTAGTGGCCGCCCAAATGGACGAAATGATGAACATAAGGAGCATCCGGAGCGAATTTAACGTAAAACCTGGCATAAAGCTGGTCGTAGCCGGGATCGAGCAGTTTCCAGAGATGCCCGCCGGTGTCGCGCCCCTTGGTGGCCGTCATCTCCAGGCAGCGCTTGCCCCTGGTCACGGCCGTCGGGTCATCCAGAAGCTTCAGCACGGAGCCGTCCCGGTTGGAGATCGAGGTCCAGCGCTGGCCGAAATCAGCCACGCTGCCGCGCTCGAAATTGTCGGAGAACACGACCGCAGAATCCCGCTCAATCCCCTCGTCACCCGGGTACCCCGCCGCGATTCCCGGAAGCCCCGGCTTATCCTCCAAGGCAGCGGCGGTTCCGCCGCCTTGGGCGACAAGCTTTTCCATCAGCGCCGTCACGCATAGTACCGCCAGAACCAGCAGCGTACCCAGCAGGATATTCTTTTTCACCGTCGTCTCCTTTTATGAAATCAGAACCATAGGGACAGTAAATAGTAAACTACCAGAGAGCAAGCTTTGTGGCATTTTACTTCAAGAGTCATTTACCTGTCCGAGAGGACAAATGCACCTTTTCCCTTTAACGCTTCTATTCTTTTCAAAATCGCGGTTATCTGACCGCATTTTATGGCCTGGGCCAGATGCCCGTCACAAAACCGGTCCTTGCGTACATGGATAGTCAGCAGCTTGCGCAAAGTAGAAACATCCGCCTCCCGGATTAACTCCGGATCCGACCAGTATTTCCTGGCTTCCGGCTGCCAGGGAGTCCAGTCGAAATCGATGATCCAGTGGTTATCGTAAAGGGCTTTGACAAAAGCCATCAATTTATCGTTGTAATTCCAGTATGGCATGGCTCCAGGCTTGACAACCACTTTGCCGGCTTCAAAGTCCCGGCCCTCGAACGCAGGAAGAAAACTCAAAATCAACTCCGCGTTCTCCAGCGTAATTCTGCATTCTTCGGAAGAAATTCCCATCAGCGAACTCTCTTTCGGCCATAGTTTTTCGCCACAAGCCAGAGCCTGCCAGGATATTCCGCCTGGACCCGGAGATCGTCGGTCAGCCTTTGTCCCAGTGGCTTGCCCCGGATGATCGAACTGCCGTCCGGGTCAGCCGTCACTTCCCGAATACGCCGTCATTCCTTCAGGCGCTTGCTGAAATATTCTCCCATTCGATGCCGACTTTTTTGAGCGCGTAGCCCACCTCACGCAGATAATCACCGTAAGAAATCATCCAATGGAAACCCTGCATGTATTCCAGCAGGTTGCGCCAGTTTCCCTCGATCGCTATGTCTATCTGCGAGCGGCAGATATCGTAAAACGGGTGGTCGATGATTTTTCCCCTGAAACCGAGCCATTTCCTGGAGGTGAAACTGGGGCAAAGGCTGGTTACTGTCTGCCCTTTGCGCATGTTCACTTTGGGCGCAGCGCCGTAGTCGGATTCGAAATGCGTGTGGATTTCAACCGGCTCGAAATCGACTCCGTTCATTCGCCGCGGCGCGGTGCAGTGGGCGCACGTCACCACGCCATCGTGCGGGTGAGTCGGGTCCTGAAGGAAAGCGGGCTTTCCGGAAACGTAGCGCAGCAAAACTCCGCTGGGAATAACCACGAAATCCGATTCGCAGAAAGCGAGCAGCCCCTCGTCGTTCATCAGACTCAGCGACATGCAGGCGGTGGTTTTGGCTATCGGTATGATCGTGCTCATGCAGCCGTTGATCGTGAAGGCCGGCGCATCCGTTTCCTCCATAAGCTCCCGGAACACCCCGGTCAGCAGGAAGGCATTGACCAGATATTGCCTGTCCGTGTGCAGGGAGACCCCTTTCTGGGCCAGGTAGCGGTCTGTTTCCTGGCTGGCGCGCTCCATCTTCCGGTTGTCCGCCATCGCACTCCTGATCCTCGGCTCGAGCTCGGGGTAACCGACCTCCCTGATATCGAACTTCCAGAGTTCCCGGGCCAGCTTCGGGCCGTACGTACGGCCCTCGCCCCAGCCGCCCGCGCTGCCGATAGCGATGAACCGGGTGCCGAAAGTGTTTTTCAGCCCGTACAAGGCCCGCAGCCGCCAGAGCACCTCGTTGTAATCATCCACCACCACGTCCCAAACATCCAGGTTTTTT
>JAZDIG010000531.1:0-2852 GCA_043805105.1 Candidatus Glassiibacteriota bacterium
CGATCTGGCGGAAGTGGCCGAACGCGAGGAGTATCTGCGGGACAAGCTGGAAGAGGGGATACAGGCCAGCTGCAAGGATGTGCGGCTAAACGGCGCCAATCGCCTGCCCAACACGCTCAACGTGAGCTTCGAGTACGTGGAGGGGGAGTCGATCCTGCTGATGCTCGACGACCTGGGGATCTGCGCCTCCTCCGGCTCCGCCTGCACCTCCGGCAGCCTCGATCCCTCGCACGTGCTCCTGGCGATGAGCGTGCCGCATTCGGCGGCACACGGCTCGATCCGCTTCTCGCTCAGCCGCTACACCACCGAGGAAGAGATCGATTATACGCTCGACCACCTGCCCGCCGTGATCGAGAGACTTCGAGAAATTTCGCCGTTCGTGCAGCAGGCCTGAGGCGAAGCAGTAGCCTTGCCATCCGCGCCCGCTGATTTTCCCTCAACCGGCAATGAGTAAAACTCCCGGATGCCCGAACTGCCGGAAGTCGAAACAATCGTCCGACAGCTTGGCCCGCTCCTGACCGGCCGCCGGACCAGGGAACTGAAAATATACGACCGCAAGCTGGAAACCGGCCTGAAGGACGTGGTGCCGGGCCGGCCGGTCGAAACGGTCTCCAGGCTCGGCAAGCAGATCTGCCTGGCCCTGGGCTCCAACGGCAGTGACCGTAATCCTCTTTGGCTGGTGTTTCACCTGCGGATGACCGGCCGGCTGATCGTGGACAGCGAACGGCGAGGCCAGAACGAGCGGCACCTGCGCGCCGAACTGGTGCTGGAGGACGGCAGCCTGCTGTTTTACGATCTCAGGCGTTTCGGCCTGCTCCTGGTTCTGCGGAGTCTCGAAGAAGCGGCCCCTCTGGGAATCGACCCGCTCAGCCCCCGGTTCACTGTCTCCCACCTCACCGAACTGATCGGCGGCTCCACCACGGCCATCAAGCCCTGGCTCCTGCGTCAGGACCGGATCGTGGGCCTGGGCAACATCTACGCGTCGGAAATCCTCTTCGCCAGCGTCATCGATCCCAGAACCCCGGCCTGCCGTCTCGACCACTCCCGGCTTACCCGCCTGCACCGCCAGACCCGACATATCCTGCGCCTGGCGATTGAAAACTGCGGCACCACTTTCAGCGATTTCCAGGACTCCCACGGCCGCACCGGGTCGTTCCAGAACCTGCTAAAGGTTTACGACCGGCAGGGGGAGCCTTGTCCGCGCTGCCGGAGCGCAATCGAGCGGATAGTCCAGCAGCAGCGCAGCACTTATTTCTGCCCGGCCTGCCAGAAATCTTCCTGAATCACCCGGCCGGCGAATATTTAGCGGCCGGACTTGACAGCGGGGCCGGGGTGCCCTTATAAATTCCCTGTGAGGATGAGAATCAGGCTTTTTCTGGCCTGATTCCGGCTCGCCCGGGGACCGCAGTGGGGCAGTGAAACGGTCCGGATAACAGAAGGCTGTTCGATTCCAAACCATCGAGCCAAGGAGCTCCAAATGTCTGAACGTCAGGGTGCAGTCACCATGAGAGGCAATCCGCTGACCCTGGTGGGTAAAGAAATCAAGCCGGGGGACAAGGCGCCGGACACGAAGCTGGTGGCCAACAACCTGAGCGAAGTGAGCCTGAGTTCTTACCGCGGCAAGGTGCTGGTCATCTCCAGCGTGCCCTCGCTGGATACCCCGGTCTGCGACGTGGAAACCAAGCGCTTCAACAAAGAAGCCGCGAAGCTGGGCGATAAGGTGAAGATCGCCACAGTCAGCATGGACCTGCCGTTTGCTCAGAGCCGCTGGTGCGGGGCCGCGGGCGTGAAAGAAGTGGTCACCCTCTCCGACCACCGGGACGCGGCTTTCGGCGACCAGTGGGGAGTGATGATCAAGGGGCTGAGGTTGCTGGCGCGCTGTATCTGGGTGGTGGACAGCCAGGGGACCGTAAAATACATCCAGCTCGTGGGTGAAGTGGCGGATGAGCCAGATTACGATGCCGTCCTGGCCGCGGTCAAAAAGCTCCTCTGACCGGGCGCCGGTTCGGTTTTCCTGAAGTCCCCCTGTACTCGTTCAGTCTGTAACCGTTGTGGAGGTGCCCATGCCTGTTAGAGGTGAAGTTTACCAGTGCCGGGAAAAAAAGATGATGGTCGAGGTAATCAGCCCGGGAGAGGGAGAGCTCGAGTTTCACGGCCAGCCGATGACGAAGCTGGCAGAAAACACAGTGGAGGCAGCCAAAGAGAAACACGTCCCGGTGATCGAGAAGATCGAGGGAGGATACCGGGTCACGGTGGGCAGCGTGGCCCATCCGATGGAGGAAAAGCACTTCATCGAATGGATCGAATTGACCGCCGGAGACACGGTCTGCCGCCGCTACCTCGAGCCGGGGCAGAAACCGGTGGCGGAGTTCCCGCTCTCGGCCCGGAAAGTGGCCGCCCGCGAACATTGCAATCTCCACGGACTCTGGAAGTCCTGAACCAGCCTGACTGGTACCGCCCGCAAAAGGGAACGGTGTAATTGCCGTTCCCTTTATCATTTACGTTTTTCTTTCGCAGCAATTTTCATTCTGCCGCCTCAACCCCTTGACAATTGCCGCTGTTTTGGCGTATGTTTGTTGTGTAATTATAAGAATGATTCTCAATCTTATGTGAATCGTTTTTTTCTTATATTCGACTGGGAGGGAAATTCCGACTGGGTTTCCTGAAACACTTACTTTCTTACCAAGAGGACGGCAGCATGCAGTCCATAAATCGTCGCAGGTTTCTGAAGGATGCAGGCAGGGGCGCGGTGGCAGCCGCCGCAGTCGTGCAGTTCGTCAATTCCGGCTGGGCTGCGGCCGGAGCTAACGACCAGACCAACGCGAAGGAAGGGAGTGTTACAATGTCCAAGG
>JAZDIG010000532.1:0-8775 GCA_043805105.1 Candidatus Glassiibacteriota bacterium
CTGGCCGTGGTCGGTGGGTTGTTGTTCTCGCAGTTCCTGACTCTCTTCGTCACCCCGGTGTTCTTCCTCTACATGGACAAGTTCCAGGCCTGGCTGCGCCGGAAAGGCCGGGGGCCGGCGCTGGAGCCGGTTGCCTGAGCCTCCCTGGAGCTGTCCGGGGGAAACCGCGGCCGCCCGAGCAGGCGGAGGCCCTGATTGATCTTCCGCTGTCTGAAACTACTGGCCCTGGCCTCAGTGGCCCTCTCCTGCACGTGTACCAGGCCGTTCAAGGGTCCCGGCCCCAACATCCTGCTCCTGGTCCTGGACGCCGCCCGGGCCGACCGGTTCGGCTGCTACGGGTACGAACGCCCCACCACGCCGAACATCGACCGGCTGGCGGCCGAGGGAGCGCGGTTCAAACAGGCTTATTCCACTTCGAGCTGGACCTTGCCGGCCCACGCCAGCCTGTTTACCGGCCTGTTACCCGATGAGAACAAGACCCACAGCCGCCACGCCTGGCTGGTGGACCGCATCCCCACCCTGGCTGAACGGCTCGCCTCCAAGGGCTATCGCACCGCCGCTTTCAGCAACAACCCCTACGTCGACCGCTCGGAGAACCTGCACCGTGGGTTCGAGCGGTTCGAGGCGGTCTGGGCGGACACCGCCGTAACCGACAGCGTGCATCCCTACAACACTCCCCACACTAACCGCTTGGTCAAAGCTTATCTCGAAGAGGCTGACAGCAGCGCCGGTCCGTTCTTCGTCTTTATCAACTATATGGATACCCACATGCCGTACGGGCCGCCCGAGCCGTACCGGAGCATGTACCGCCGGGGCGAGCCTGTCGACAGCGCCCGGCTCGACAGCCTCTGCCGCTACAACGAAATGCTCAACTCGGGCCGGCTCACCCCCACCGGGGACGAAATCGCCGCGGTCGAGGCGGTCTACGACGGCGCCCTCACCTACCTGGATGCGCAAATCGGCGAGCTGCTGGATTACCTGCGCGAACGGAAAATCTACGACAACACCCTGGTGGTCCTGCTTTCCGACCACGGCGAGGTGTACGGCGAATACGGCTGGTACACCCACGGCGGAGTGCTCAACCGGCCCCTGATCCAGATCCCGCTGATTATCCGCTGCCCGGCCCTGGTCCCGGTGCCGGTGGTGCGGGAAGAGCTGGTTTCGATCACCGACATTTTTCACACCATCGCCCGGCTGGTGGGCTTCGAAGGTATGCCAAGCGGCTCCCCGGCCAGGGACCTGCTTGCGGACCGGATCGAGGCAGCGCCTTGCTACAGCAAGCTGTTGTTCGGCAGGCACGACGTGGAAAGCCCCACCGGCCGGGATGCGCGTTCGGTGGTGGCCCCGGGCTTACGCCATTTCATTCTCTGCGCGGATAAATCCTGGGAATGCTACGACCTGGGGGAGGATTTCGGGGAGGCGTCGAACCTGGTGCCCGGCCGGGTCAGCCGGGCCGGAGTGGAGAGGGCGGTCATCGAATTCGAAAAGAACCTGATTGTGCTCCAGGAGACACCGGCCGACCTGACTGTCAGCGGGCAGTTCAGGGTGGACCCGCAGCGGGCCGGCGCCCTGCGGGCGCTCGGCTATGCCGGCGGCTCTGCCGGCAGCCTCGGCAACCTCCATCCCCACGTGGCCGAACACCTCAACATCGGCATCCTGTACTCGTTGCGGGGTGAATACGACCAGGCCGAAAAGGAGCTGCGCACGGCGTTCGGCATGGACCCGGACAACCGGGACATAAAGCGCTCCCTGGGTTTTACCCTCTACAATATCGGGAAACTGGATGAAGCCGTGCGGGTCCTGCGTTCCCTGGTCGCCGGCGGCGAGGCGGACTTGCTGGTGCGGCTGGTGCTGGGCCAGGCGCTCGAAAAATCCGGCCGCACCGCTGAAGCTCTCGAACAGTACCTCGCCGCCTCGGACCTCCAGCCGCGGGACACCGAGGCGGCTTTAGGAGCCGCCCGGCTGTCGATCGCCGGGGGCCGGCCGGACCAGGCGGGCCGGGTTATAGACCGGCTCCTGTCCCTGCACCCCGGGGACACGAAGCTCATGAGCGCGGCAGTTTCCCTCTACCTGACTGCGAGCCGGTGGCAGGAAGCGCGCGGACTTTTGCTGGAGGCGGTGAAGCGGGAAAAGTCTGTCGCAAATTTGCAGAACCTGGCGGTCTGCTCGGTACATCTGGGGCTTAACGCCGAGGCGCGGGGCTGGCTTCAGGAGCTGTTGAAGATGGACATTCCGCCCGATCTGCGTCAACGGGCACAGATGCAGCTTAATGCGCTGAAAAAGTGATGCGGGCGATGTTGCGGGGGGTGGGATTAATGCGGGCGATTGAGCCGCAAATATTCTATCCTGGCTCATTTCAAAAATAATTGTAATTCCCGTAGGGGCGGACCCATGTGTCCGCCCATTGTCCCGGAATTTCCCGTTGGAATCGGGCGCACACGGGGGTGCGCTCCTGCAAAAAGGATTCTATTTGTATCCTCTCCTTTTTGCTTCCTCCAGAATCTCCTTCGTGGCACTCGCTCCAACTCTCGCAACCCCAAGATTCAAAACCCTCAACACATCGTCCAGAGTCCTCACGCCTCCGGCCGCCTTGATCTGGATACTTTTCACGCACGTTTTCCTCATCAGCTCCAGATCGTGATCAGTCGCCCCTTTATAGCCATACGTCCCATTCGCCTGCTTGACAAACCCGTACCCGGTAGAAGTCTTCACGAATGCCACCGCGTGCAAATTGCACAGCTCGCAGAGCTTGATCTTGTAAGCGTCCTCCGCCAGATAGTCATTCTCGAAAATCACCTTCAGTAAAGCCCAGTGTTCAACAGCCACCGCATTCAAGGCCTTGATTTCATCTGAAATATATTTCCAATCCTTACTCAATACCTTCCCCACGTTCAACACTGCATCCAGCTCGGTCGCGCCATCCCCGCAGGCTTTCTCCGCTTCCCTGGCCTTTATCCCGATGTGGCTGTTCCCATGCGGAAACCCGACCACGGTGCCTACGGCCACATCGGAACCGGCGAGAATCTCCTTTGCCAGGGGAACGGCATAGGGCTTGATACTCACTGCGGCCAGAGCGTTATCCCTTGCGAATTCACAGCCTCGGGTTAAATCTTGATCGGTGAGAGTGGGGTGAAGAAGGGAGTGGTCGATGACTTTTGCAATATCTCTTAAAGACTTAGGCATTGGATTTCTCCTGTCCTCGAAACAATTTTATCAAAACTGCGTCCCAGATCAAAGGATTCCGTTTATGAGTAAGGCAGAAGGTTCTTCACTGTCAATCAGGCGAGCCGATTCTCTGGATGTACCCCTGATCCTCTCCTTTATCAAAGAGTTGGCGGAATACGAGCGGCTCTCGCCGGAAGTCGTCGCCACCGAGGAAATGCTGAGCGAGAATTTATTCGGCAAGAAGCGCTATGCCGAAGTGCTAATCGGCTACTACCAAGGCGAAGCGGCCGGGTTTGCCATATATTTTCACAATTTCTCGACCTTCGTGAGCCGGCCCGGGATCTATCTTGAGGATATCTACGTGAGGCCCGAATACCGTGGGAAAGGACTCGGCAAGGCCCTGTTGATCTATATCGCCAGGCTGGCGAAAGAGCGCAATTGCGGCCGGCTGGAATGGTCGGTATTGGACTGGAATGAGCCGGCCATCAGGTTCTACAAAAATCTCGGCGCCCGGGCCATGGAGGATTGGACGGTGTACCGGGTGAGCGGGGAGCCTTTGGAGAGGCTGGCGGAGATTGAACTGAACCTTTAGGCTATTGGCTCTGAATAATCAGAAATCCAATTCGCAATTATTTTTACAGTGTACTCGGGTATTAGCTGTTTTCTATCAAACTCCGGGCCTTGAGGATAAATTCACGGGCCTGCTCTATCCGCATGGATACCGAACTCGCTTCGAAGCTGACATTTATATCATAATCGCCTCTTAACCGTTCATCATAAGCGTCCAGCAGCCAGCGATGATACCTGGAGTCCAGGAGTCCGGTCCTTACGAAATTCTCTCCGAACGCGCCATGTACTCCGGCGTGCTTGCGATACTTCAAATCTCGCTCCCGCAACAGAGCCTGAGCGGCATGAAGCATGGCATAATAGGCCCTGCCCGCGGCAAATTCCGGATCACCGGAATTTAATAGGGTTTCCGAGGCCCTTAAAGCCCGTTCTGCCTTTTCAAGCAGTTTTCGGGTTTCCTCTTTCATGCCGGGATTGCCTCTTCTCTCACATTCAGGAAAAACAACGTCAGATCATCACGCCACTGCTTTGCCGAGACGAAAACCCGGCTGAGAGTGATACCGTATTTCAGGGAAATATCCGAGATGACTTCACTGCTCCGGTTTATCTCTGCGGAATAGTCGTCCACACGATCCAGTACTATGAGAATATCCACATCGGATTCGTCATCAGCTTCGCCCCTGGCGTAAGAACCGAACAAATACACGCCCTGCAGCCTGGGGCCGTACAAGACGCTTAGCCTTGATTTGAGTTCAGAAAGAATTATCCTGATCTGTCCATCCACTGGAACACCTCCTGCTCAAAACCAGCGTATCCTTTTCTAAAAATACGTCAACAATATAATTCCACAATCGAATTAAATTCAACAGTTTAAGAATTACCATTCCGAAAGTTATCCTAACTTACAGTCGCTCGCCTTTCAAAAGTTTGTCTTGAATGCAAATTCTCCCCGTTTTACCATTACGGTACGACATTCCACACTATACAGCCAGGCCGCCTCGGCTGATCCATCTCTCTCACCAGCTTCCCGGAGCGTCAGATGAGAGTACCTGAATCTCCACGATCTTGTTTCTCTATGCCTTATCTGCTGTTACTTATCCTCTTGCTCCTGTTGATTGTTCCAGCTCCGCCTCTCCGGGCCGCCGCACCCGCAGGCAAGGTGATCATCTTCAACAACGCGAGCCACGACCTACAGGACTTCATCCCCCATGCCGAACTGGCCGCCAGGATGAAGCCTTACGGCGAAGTGCAGATCGATATCAGCTCCCTGGCGGACAAGAGCTGGTACGAAATCCCGCCGGGCGGCAGCCCCTGGCACGAATACGCCTGCTACGTGCCCGCTCCCTGGAAGTTCTATCCGCACCCCAAGATCGCCCCTTTCATCCCGGCCGACTGGGTGGCGGCCAACCGCAAGCTCCTGTTGGAGAAAGCGGCCGTGATCCGCAAGCTGGGCCTCGGCGCCCTGATGGAATCCAAAGACACTCACTTTCTGCCCGAAGCCTTTTTCCAGGCCTGCCCGGCGCTGCGCGGCCCCCGGGTGGACCATCCGCGCCGCAGCCGGAAGGAAGCCTTCTCGTTGTGCGTCGACCTGCCCGAGACCCGGGAAATGATCGAGTGGATGAGCGGCGAGCTGCGGCGCAGCGTGCCCGGGCTCAAATCGCTCGTGACCGGAGCCAACGATGCCGGGGCCGGGCTTTGCTGGGCCGCCGCCCTCTATCCCGGCCCCAACGGCCCGCAATACTGCCGGTACCTGACCGCCGGCGAAAGGGTGCGCGACCTGAGCCTGGCTGTCCATCGGGGCGCGGAAAAGGGCGGGGGGCCAGTCACCCTCTTCTGGGAAAACGTCAATTTCTGGCAGAACGAACTGGAGGTGGTGCGGCCCCTGCTGCCGGAAAATACCTACCTGGCGCGGACCGATCCCTCCATCATGTCCGTCGGCAGCCTCAGGAACGAGGCCTACCCGTTTCTCGGCCTGTTCGATCCCCTGGACGTTATCGCCGACATGGAGCGTTTCCACGACCCCCGGGTCAAATACCTTTTTATCTCCTGCGTCCCCTGGTACGACCGCTGCCAGGAATCTCCCGAGACGGTCGCGAAGTTCCTCGACCTGGTCGGGGACTGTATCAACGAGCCGACGGGAAACCTGTCCGAGCGCCTGGCCCGGCTCAGGAAATTCGCTGGCCGCTGGGCCGGGGAGGCCAACGCCGAAAAAGTGTTCCAGGCCTTCTACGACCTCAACCGGGCTTTCGAAATGAAGTCTCTGGCCACGCCGGGGTACGCCGGCTATAGTAACGTCTACTGCGGCGTATCCGACCGCCACCTGACCCGGCCCCTGGTGATAAAGCCGGACCTGCTCACTCCGGCCCAAGAAGCTTATTTCCTGCCGTACGTCTTCAACCCGTTCGAAAATGAAGCCCGGATGGACTACATCGACTTCCACGGCAGCCGGATGCAGGGCACGACGAGCTGGGATGACCGGGGCCTGCGCCGGGCGCTCTCCCTGGCGGTGCGAGCCGGCCGCACCCTGGAAAACCTCGATGGCGCGCCGGAAGGCCCCTGGCTCGGAAAAGTGGGCCTCGCCTTGCGCATGTGGGCCAGCGAGGTGCGTTCGATCCACAACTTCTACCACGCCCAGCTTATCCGCGACCAGTACGCCGACCGGCTGGCCGGGGCTCCTCGCGTTCCTCCCAAGGTCGAATCCTGGGACGGCGAACCGGGCAACTTCCAGTGGAACGAGATCATGCGCGACGAGCTGGATAATACGAATGAATTGATCGCGATGCTCGAAGCCGGCGGTCTCGAGCTGGTCGGCCGGGCAAAAGACAAGAAGCACGAGGACACTTTTCTAATTGGGCCGGATCTCGTCGACCAGCTCAGGCAGAAAGTCAAAATCATGCGGGAGCACTGGCTGGACGTGCAGGGCTACATCGCCACGCCGCACAAATAAGCCGGTCAGCCTCCAGCTAGCCGGCGGCACGGACAATGGACTGCGGCGATCCTACAGCCGAAACCGGAATTCCGACCGAATCCGCTTGTCTGCGGCATCCGACTGTTTTATCATTATTGCGGAAAGTCTTTCACCCATGATCGAACTGTCGCCTTACCAATCGCCTCTCAAACCTGTTCCCCGGAGTTCCCTATGCGCTTCTTGAAAGCTGCCGCATCAAGCACCGGCCTGGCCTCTCTGCTTCTATTCGTGCTCTTTTTGTTCGTCGCCGGGCCGGCGCTGTCTGCGGATCCTCCCCTGAAAGACCTGTACATGAGAATTGTCGTGGCGGGAGTGGGCCAGGCGCTGGACAACCAGAGCGATGACGGCCACTACAACGGTTCGGCGGCGCTGAAAAACCAGCCGCAGCCCAGGCTCAACCTGTATGACCAGATGTTGATCTACCCGGTCGCCTATTTGTACAAGAACAAGCACCCGCTGAATCCGTACTACGGCGACCGCCGGCTCCTGCAATCGGTAATCGCCGGCGGAGATATCCTGCAGAAGCACCAAGCCGAGGACGTCTACCCGCCGACGGACTGGCTTATCTACAGCTGGATCGAGGCCTACAACCTGGTGAAAGGTGAGCTTGGCGAGCCGAGGCGGCAGGCCTGGGCGCAGAGGATAGAATACTGGTCAAAGATTTATCTGTCCTACGTGGAGAATAGCCGTGGCAAACGGAAATATACCGCGGTGCAACTGGGGGCCGGGACCAACCACCATTTCCTTTACATGACCACCGTCCTGAGTGCGGCCCGGGCGCTGGGCCATCCGGAATGGGAAGCCCTGGTAAAAAGTGAATTTAGAAACCTATTGCGTGCGCAGAATCCGGACGGTTTCTGGGCCGAACACGAAGGCCCGGTGAATTCCTACAACCGGGTGTCCACGCACGGCGTGGGCCTGTACTACGCCCTCACCGGCGACCCGGAAGCCTTGGAATGCCTGCGGCGGGCCACGGATTTCAACCTCGCCTTCACCTACCCGGATGGCAGCGCGGTCTCCGTGATCGATGAAAGGAACCGCTACAGCAATGGCCTCAAGGCCGACTGGGGCCTCTTGGGTCAAAGCCATTTCCCGAACGGCAGGCGGTACAACCGGCTGATGGTGGGAAAGCTGGCCGAAAGGATGGGAGTCGCCGCCACCGGCGAGGTGAGCCGGAAAACCGCCGGCAGCGTTTCAGGGCTCAGCCTGTCCTGGACCCTGGACAATTTCCGCTACTCCGAGGAGGGCCCGGAATCCCCGGCGCCTCAGGAGATGAAAAACTTCGAGGCGCGGCTGGTCAGCGGCGCCCGTCTGGTGCGAAGGGGAAACTGGGTGGCCTGCCTCTCCGGGATTATCAATCCGCCTTTCGAAGGCAACCGTTACTTCATCGACCGCTACACTTACCTCGAAATCTGGCACCAGAAAACTGGCCTGGTCATCGGCGGGGGAAACACCAAGTACCAGCCGCACATCGCCGGGCTGCTGATGGAGCCGAGCAACAGCGCGTTCGATTTCTGGCCGAGGGAAAGCCGCATTAACTTCAATGACCCCGATCTCAACCTCGAAGTCGAATTCGATACTTTCCGCGGCCGGATCAGGGTGACTTTCGTCGATGACAATACCCTGAAATTCAGCGCCGGTTTCGGCGAAAAGGTCCCGCCGACCCTCTGGCCCAACCGCTACGAATGCAACATTCAGCTCCAGCTTTCGCCGGGGCGGCAGATCACCACCGCCGGGGCCCAGCCGCTGACCTTGAGCGAAAAGCCGACTAATCTCCTGGTTGAGCAGGTCGGCTCGCGCCTCGAAACCGACTCCTGGCTATTGACCGTGCCGGATGGAACCACGAGCTTCCGCTATCCTTTCATCCCGTTTTCCAGTTACGACACCGATGGAATCGGTGGCATCCGGACTGCGGTGGGGATAGTCTCCAGTTTCACCACCGATCCCGGAAAGAGCCTGGACTTTACCCTCACCATAAAATGATCCCTCGCAGAACCGGGTAAACCGGCGGTCAAATAAAAGGGGCGAACACAAAGTTTGCCCCTATGGGTGGGCCGGTCATTTTATTGTAGTGG
>JAZDIG010000533.1:0-7292 GCA_043805105.1 Candidatus Glassiibacteriota bacterium
GCCCTGCACAGCCACTTTACCTGGAGCACGCAGCCGCCGGTCTACGGAGATTACACGATCTTTGTGGCCGAGGTGGCCTCCACGGCCAATGAAAACCTGCTGATCGACCACCTGCTGGATATCACTCCCGACCGCCTGGAAAAACTGAGCCTGCTCGACCATCAGGTGCGGCAGATCCAGGGTACGGTCTATATCCAGGCGCTGTTCGCCGAATTCGAGCGGGAGATTCACCGCCAGGCCGAACAGGGCGAGCCATTGACCGCCGCCGGTCTCAAAAAGCTCACCCGCGATCTCTACCAGAAGTATTTTGGCCCCGAGCTGGTGATCGACGACATCTACGAAATCAACTGGGGACGGATTCCCCATTTCTACAATAATTTTTACGTTTACCAGTATGCCACCGGCTTCTGTGCCGCCACCCTGCTGGCGGAAAAGATCATGAGGAGTGAACCGGGGGCGCGCGAACGCTACCTGCAGTTTCTCTCGAGCGGGAGCCGCGACTACTCGATCGAGTTATTGAAAAAAGCCGGCGTGGACATGGCCGGCCCGGAGCCGATCCTGGCCGTGGCCCGTCAGCTCGACCGGCTCCTGGACCGGATGGAAGAATTGATCGGCAAGTAGAGGCTGATCGCCCTCGCGAGACTTATCAGGAAGGAACTTCGAGAAATGGCGGAAAAGATACCGGTCGGCAGCGACCATGCAGGCTACGAGCTCAAGCAGAAGGTGGTGGAGTACCTGCGCGAGCTGGGCTATGAGGTGGAGGACTTCGGCACAGACAGCACGATCAGCGTGGACTACCCGGACTTCGCCCGGGAAGTGGCTGGCCGGGTTTCCCGCGGCGAGCGCCGGCGAGGGATCCTGGTCTGCGGCACCGGGATCGGCATGTCGATAGCGGCCAACAAGTTTCCGGGAGTGCGGGCCGCGCTGGCAGTCAGCGAAGAGCTGGCCCGGCTGTCCCGCGCCCATAACGACGCCAACGTGCTGACCCTGGGCGGCCGCACTACCGATCTCGACCTGGCCCGCCGGATCGTCAAGACCTGGCTCGATACCGAATTCGAGGGCGGCCGGCACATCCGGCGGGTGGAGAAGATCGCCGAAGCGGAACGTTCGGGCGGCTGCTGAAGCGCCGCGATTTTTTGCCTTTTGACTCCTGGAGAACCAGATGCACCTTCTGCAGAAAGCCGATCCTGAAATTTATGGGGCGATCCGGCGCGAGGTGGACCGCCAGCACGGCACGCTGGAAATGATCGCCTCGGAGAATTTTGTCTCCGAGGCAGTCCTCGAAGCGCT
The DNA here is from genome assembly GCA_043805105.1 of Candidatus Glassiibacteriota bacterium. Taxonomy (GTDB): domain Bacteria; phylum Gemmatimonadota; class Glassbacteria; order GWA2-58-10; family GWA2-58-10; genus JAZDIG01. The sequence goes on from JAZDIG010000533.1 coordinate 1,291, forward strand.
CGGCACCCCCCTGACCAACAAGTACGCGGAGGGTTATCCGGGCAAGCGTTACTACGGCGGCTGCGTTTTCGTGGACGAGGCCGAGGAACTCGCCCGGCGGCGGGCCTGCCAGCTGTTCGGGGCCGAACACGCCAATGTCCAGCCGCATTCCGGCTCCCAAGCCAACATGGGCGTCTACATGTCGCTGCTGCAGCCGGGGGATACGATCCTGGGCATGGACCTGACCCACGGCGGCCACCTGACTCACGGCAGCCCGGTCAATTTCAGCGGCATCCTCTACAAGGTGGTCCACTACGGAGTGGCCCGCGACACCCGGCTGATCGACTACGACGAGCTGGAAAAGCTCGCCCGCGAGCACTGGCCGAAAATGATCGTGGCCGGGGCGAGCGCCTATCCGCGGGTAATCGATTTTCCCCGGCTGAGGCGGATAGCCGATGAAGTGGCAGCCTGGCTGGTGGTGGACATGGCCCACCCCGCCGGACTGATCGCCGCCGGGCTGTTCCCCACGCCGGTGGGCCACGCCCACGTGGTCACCACCACCACGCACAAAACCCTGCGCGGGCCGCGCGGCGGGATGATCCTCTGCGGCGAGGACCTGGCCAAAAAGATCGACAAGCAGATTTTCCCAGGCATCCAGGGCGGGCCGATGATGCACGTGATCGCGGCCAAGGCGGTAGCTTTCAAGGAAGCGCTCGCCCCCGAATTCAAAAGCTACGCCCGCTCGGTGATCGACAACGCGAAAAAGCTGGGCGAGGTGCTGCTGGCGGCCGGCTACGACCTGGTCACGGGCGGCACCGATAGCCACCTTCTGCTGGTGGACCTCACCGAACGCGGGCTTACCGGCAAGCAGGCCGAGGAGTCGCTGGAGGCCTGCGGCATCACGGTCAACAAGAATACCGTGCCGTTCGAAACCCGCAGCCCGTTCGTTACCAGCGGGATCAGGATCGGCACCGCGGCCCTGACCACCCGGGGCATGGGCACCCAGGAAATGGCCGGAATCGGCCGGATGATCGACCGGGCGCTGAGAGCGGTGGGCGATGAAGCGGTCCACCGGGAAATACGCTCAGAAGTGGGCGAGCTCTGCGAACGCTTCCCCCTCTACCGCGGACTGGTGGGCGACTGATAAGCTGCGCCGGCGGCCAGCGGGGACGTTAGCGGATTGATGCACTTCTGCTAAGCCGTTTATTCATGAATACGGTATTTATCCGGTATTGTGTACAATGGGCGGGTTTAAAATTTAAAAACCTGCCCCTACATGTCTTGCGGTAATTCGTGAATAGCCTAAGCTAATTGAAAAACATTGCAGAATGGCTATGGCTGGCTGAAGGCGGGGTGTGGGTTTACTTTTGGGCAGGATATAATCAGGCAGGCTGTTTCTCGGGTTTCTTGGCACCTTTCTGCGGCTGTTTGCTCGGCTTACTCTGCTTACCTTCTTCCTTCTCGCCTCTACTTTCTTCCTTGCCGGCCGCCTCACTCTGGATTTTCTTCTTTGGCTTGCTTTCGAAAAGAAACAGGAACCAGATGCAGCCGTAGGAGACGGCGATAACCGTGCAGAACATAATGAAACCGCTGGTGGTGGAGACCTGGTTCAGAATATTGGGAATGATGGTGCTCATGTTCTGGTGGCGACTGTCAAATTATGCATTTCTATGGACTTATAAGTATAATGAAGCGTCCTGCTTATATAATACAAAAATACCGCCCCGGGACGCAAGTCATCCCTCCGGGAACATAATCGGGCCCTGCCCCCATGAGAATAATATCGGGTTCTGGAGCTGAATAGTTTAACCTGATGCCGGACAAGCCCTGCCGGGCGCGGTTCTTGAACTGCTCATACGCTGCCGCGAGGCTGCTTTTCAGGTGCCGATACCGGCCACGAAGAGAGTGGCGCCAATCACCAGGATGGTTCCCAGGATACCGAGCAGAAAACCCACCAGGTCTTCGCGCGTCCACCTGGTGAATTCGAACTCCGAGGCGGGCAGGAGCCGCTCGTGATCGTAACGGTGGGGGTCGGCGTAGGAGCGTTCGACTTCCAGGCGGTCGGCTTCCGGGTCGAGCTGCACCGGTGTGCGGTTGCGGGCGTAGAAGCGCAGCAGCACTTCCCGGTCCACCGGCCGGGTGACCAGCGAGACCAGGACCATGATCAGTATCGGCAGCACTATCCGCAGCGGCAGCCGCAGGGTCTCGATCATCGGGTTGGCCATGTCCGCCAGGTCCAGCCCCAGCCGGTCGTAAAGCACCATTTCCGGGTTGAAGAAACCCTGGCCCACCCTTCGTCCGTCCACCTGCGCTATCCCCTGCGTCCAGTAGATCGACCGGCCGGCCGGCTTGGTGGTGACCTCGATAGTTTCACCGATAATCAGCGGCCGGAGCTTCTCTGTGTGGGCCAATCCCTGGCTGTCGAGTTTCTCCCAGCGCTCGATCTCGCCCTGCCGCTGGATCACGTCCAGCTCCCGCGCCTCGTAGTGCCTGACCATCTCCCGGGTACAGGTGAGAGCCAGGTATCTTTCGTCCGTGCGCAGGGAGGGGATCGCCACCGGCAGCAGGGCCGGCAGGATGAAAAACAGAACAGCGGTGAGGATAACGCTGGCCCAGGCGGCCGCCCGCGTGGCTCGGCGCCAGAACATGGCGGTCCAGACCGTGGCGGCGAAAATCAGCGGCAGCTCCCAGGCCACTTTGAGCTGGCCGAAAACATCGTAGTAGTATATGGAAAAGAGGATCCCGCCCACGATCACCAGCGCGCTGGCCACCCGGCCGGCCAACAGGTAGTGGCGCTCGCTGCGGTCCGGGCTGATCCAGTGGTAGACGTTGCGCACGATCAGGCTGCCGGCGGTCAGGATGTAACAACTGGCGGTGGACATCAGGGCGGCCATGATCGCGCAGACCATCAGGCCCAGAAGCCCGCAGCCCACCGGACCCAGCAGTTGGAGAGCCATGTGGCCCCAGGCCATGTCCGGGTCGGCGAGCTGGCCGGCGTAGAGGGTGAGCGCCACCAGGCCGGTGAGCGTCCAGAGGATGGTGAGGAAGCGCTTGATGAAGTGGCCGGCCATGATCCCCACCCTCGCGGTCAGCTCGTCCTTCGCCGATCCTCCTCCCACCACGATCAGATGCGGCATCACCACGATCCCCACCAGGTTGACCAGGGTCACGGCCAACAGGTAGTACCAGGTGAAATCGCTGGCCAGGGGAGAGCCGAGGATGTCGAAAAACTCCTGCGGAACTTTCTGGTGCATGATCCTGAACCCCTCGAACAGGCCTTCGCTGCCGCCAGAGGCGGCTATCCGCTGCAGGCCGAACGGGATGAGGATCCCGGAGAGGAAAATGATGAACAGCCCCTGGATGAAGTCGGCGAAGTAGGCGGCTTTCAGCCCTCCGGCCCAACTGTAGACCAGCACCACCAGGCCGATGAAGACAATGGTTTCGGCCCCTCCCAGGTAGCTGAAACTCCCGCGCGGGGCCGTTTCCCGCAAGCCGGCCAGCTCTTCCCGCTCCGGCCCGCCCAGCAGGGCATAATCGGCGCTTTCCAGCTCCTGCAGCCGGAGGTACAGCCCGCGCTCCCGGTTTTCCGCCGCGCTCAGTTCCCCGGCCGGCTTGGGAGTGAGGGCCACGATAGTCTTGGAGGCGGCCGAAAAGCTCACCGAAAGCCAGGTGACGAAAAACAGGATGCTGAACAGGGCGTACACCGCGGCCAGGCTGTTACTCTGGTAGCGTTCGGCGAAGAAATCGCCCAGGGTCAGCATCCGGAAGCGCCGGTACCAGACGCCGATAAACCAGTAAAAAGGGGTGACGAACAGGTAGTTGAGGGAAGTCCAGATACCGCTCAGCCCGCCCACGAAAGTGTTGCGCGCCACTCCCACCGGCTCCTCCGTGGAGGTCCCCGACCCGAACATGGCGAACACCTGCAGCAGCTTGCCGAAACTCCGGCCGCCCATGAAATAGTCTTCCTGGTCCTTGATCAGCCTCATCGACAGCCAGCCGATCGCTATCATCAGCAGGGTATAGAGCAGGATCACCAGCAGGTCGAGTGCGGTGAGGCCCATGATGAGGCTCTCGCAGGATCGGAAGTGGAAACCGGTTGATGAATGGTTCAGACAAGGAAGGCTCAAACTTACCGCTGCCGGCAACGCTTGTCAATTCGCGCCACCGGGCGTTCCACCTTAAAGCCCGGGCAGCCTGCAGGCAAATCTTGATTTGCCGCCGGCCGGCCTTAGATTAATTTCTTTCTGCCGGCCTGATTACTGTCATATTCAAATTGAGAGGATAACTGTCTTGTCCCGACTTTACGGTAAAATCAGAGTGCTGGATGACCGGGAAATGCGCCTGATGCACGAGGGCTCTTTGCAGATACTCGAGCGGGCCGGGGTGAAAATCTACCATCCGGGGGCCAGGGAATACCTGCGGGAGGCAGGCTGCCGGGTGGATGAGCCAAGCCGGGTGGTCAGGTTCCCCGCCGGACTGGTGGAAGATGCGGTCGAGCGCCTGCGGGGCGGTTTCCGCAGCCCGGAGCGCCAGGGTCTGCGCCAGGCGGTGCGGTTCACCGAATCCAGCTATTACGTCCGGGAGGACAGCCTGCAGCACGATTTCACGGTGAATTCCGGCGGCTTTAACGCTTTCATCCTGGACCTCGACTGCCAGCGCCGCCCTTCCACCCTGAAAGACGTGCACGACAGTATAAAGCTGGTCAATGCGCTGGATGAAATCACCTGGTCCGGGCTGCCCTGTTCCGACCAGGAAACTCCTCACCCCCTGCGGCCGGTGAAAATGGCGGCGGAGCTGGTGAAATACACGAAGAAAATCGGCGGGGTGGAGACCTGGACCGCTTTGGACGTCCAGTATCTGGAAGAAATCGCGGTGGTGGTGAGAGGCAGCCGGGAAGAGCTGCTGAGGCGGCCCTGCCTGGTGGGCTACGGCGAAAGCCGTACTCCCTTGACCATTGACGAAAACATGGCTGAAATTTTTATCGAGTACGTCCGGCGGGGGCTGCCGCAGTCCTTGGACACCATGCCCTCGGCCGGCACCACCGCCCCGGCCACCGGCGCCGGCACCCTGGCCCTGGGCCTGGCGGAAACGCTGGCCGGCCTGACTCTGGGCTACGCTGTCCGCCGGGATGCGGTGCTGAGCCTGGATTGCACCGCCGGCTACTGCGACATGAAAAATCTGATCTTCCCTTACGCCGGCGCGGACCGCATGCCGCTGATCGGGGCCTGGATCCAGATGCTCCGCGAGTTTTACGGGATCACCGCCGGGGCCCACGGCGGCAAGACCAATTCCTGCTACCCGGGCTTCCAGGCCGGGATGGAAAAAGCCCACAGTCTCCTTTTTCCGCTTCTTTGCGGGGCTTCCGGCGTGGGCACGATCGGCCAGCTCGAATTCGGGATCACCTACAGCCCGCTGCAGCTGGTGCTGGACTGCGAGGCGGTGCGGGCCACGCGCCGGATCATGCGGGGCTTCGAGGTCACCCCGGAAACGCTCTGCCTGGACCTGATCGAGAAAGTGGGCCCCGAGGGCAACTTCATCACCGAACCCCACACTGCCGACCACTTCCAGGAGGAGTTCTGGCTCAGTGACCTCACCGAATGCCTGCCCTGGGAGGCGTTCAGCGCGAAAGAGGGCCGGGGCATGGAAAAGGCCGCCGAGGAGAAGGCGCGTTCGGCGATGGCCGGGCCATTGGAGCCGGTGCTGAGTGACCAGCAGGTCACGGAAATCGACCGGATCGTGGCCCATGCCCGCAAGGAAGTCGAAAGCGCGTGAGAATTAAGGCCCACCAGCCCCGCTCCCGGTTCCGGCCGGCGGGGAAAAGGCTTGAAAAAAAGCCGGCGCTTTATTAAGATAGTCTTCCCACGAAAACGAAGGCCCCTTCGTCTAGTGGCCTAGGACACGTGGTTCTCAGCCATGGAACAGGGGTTCGATTCCCCTAGGGGCTACCAGATAAAAAGCCCGCCTGTCGAAGGCGGGCTTTTTGTTTGTCCGGCAAAAGTAAATTCCGGGCCGGATTATTGCAG
>JAZDIG010000534.1:0-4149 GCA_043805105.1 Candidatus Glassiibacteriota bacterium
CAATTCAGATGGGCGGTATCACCTCGGAGAAAAAATGTATCCATCACCCTACATCCGGTTCAAAAGCGCCAGGGAAGAAGGCGAATGGTTCAACGGCTGCGGCGGCGCGGCCGGGACCGGCGTGATTCACCCCGCGCTCTATGTGGTGGCCCTGGTCGCCGCCCATTGGTATTTCCGCGCTACCGGCAATCCGGCGGTGGTGACCAACATCCTGCGCAGCCGCCAGGAACAGCTCGAAATCTACCCGGACGCCCCCTCCCGGCGTTCACCCCACGAGTTCGGCCGGGCCTTGGACTTCCGCACCCGGGAGCTCGGCCCCGAGGCGGCCCGGCGCTGGGAAGATTGGCTCAACCAGGCTTTCAGCTACCGGGGCCGGGCCGAATCCCACACCGCACTCGTCCACGAAACCGGCGGCCGCGGTGAGCACCTGCACCTGCAGGTGGGACCGGCCGAAAGCCTGCCCCGGCATCCCGATACTTTCCTTTCAACGGTCTGAAACGGCGAATGACAGGAGGAGCGATGTCGAAAAAAATAATCATGCTGATCGGTACGATCCTGGGCAACTGCCTGGTGCTCGCCCTTTACAACCTGTGGCCGGAGCTGCCCGCGGACGTGGTCCAATGGGCGATTGCCGGAGTTTCGAGCGCCGGGATCGGCGGAGTGCTGGGCCAGGGTTTCGCCGATGGCCTGAGCCGTGGACTCACCTCGCACCAGGGCAAGCAGATTCTGGAAAGCCAACTCGCAAAAAACTCCTCGGCCCCCGGCGCGAACGAATGATCCGGCTGGAAACCGACGGCCGGAGCCTGGCCGGGGGAGTCTCTTTCGGAGAGGTGCAGTTTTTCGGCGGGTTCGATTCGAGCGGCGGGAAACGGCGCTACAACGCCGGCTTCGGCTGGCGGTTTTGAGCCAGTCCGCAGATTGAAACTACGAACAGGATTGACGGTCCGGGCCGGGGCCAGGCTACTGAGCGACCCGGCTAAAGGTCGAAAATGAGGGCTCATTCCTCTATATGGTCGGCAGAAAACAGCGCTCGGCCCGGACCGGGAAAATAAAACCGATGCAACAGACAGAGCCAAAAGAGGTCTGTGCGAATTGCCCCAAGGAGGGCGAGCTGGCGCGCCTGACCGTGCAGATCGAGTCGCTGGAGCGGCGCGCCGAGGACATCTACGAGTGCCAGCTGCGCACGGTGGAGCGCCTCGACCGCCTGATCCCGGCCGTGGCCCGCCTCGAAGTGAAAGCCGGTGTCTGGGGCGGGATCGGCGGCCTGGTGGCGGCCCTGGTGATGGCGGCCACCGCGGTGGCGCTCAAAATCTGAACCGCTACGGGCACAAAGGAGGTGGAGACTTATCGGCGTCAAGGTGAAAAAAACCGGAGAAGAGCGGACCGGCAGGCTCCTGGACCATCTCGAAATGGGCGGCACACGCAAGGGCGCCTGCGGCCGGGCCGAAATGGCCTGGAGCGAGTTCAACCGGCAGTTGGAGGAGGAGGCCGGGTTCGCCGAGCTGGTGGAGACCGCCGAGGCGGTCGGCCTGTCCCGGGACGAACAAAGGCTCAATACCAGCGTCGAGGACGGAGACCGGCCAAGCCTGTTGTTCCGCCTGAGGACGGCGTACACGCGGGATTTAAAACCCGGCCGGGAAGCGGGGAGAAGAAAAACGGATGAGCGGAACGAAAAGTTCGATCAGATCCGGCGGGAAATCTGCTGCCTCACACCGGGAGAGCGAAAAGAACTGTCTAAAGCTGTCAAAGCGAATTCTGAGCTCGCCGCCGCCGGAGCGTGACTACTTCAAGGGAGCGATTGACCTCCGCGGCTTCGCCGAAACCTTTCTGCCGCATTACTGCCGGGTGCCGCCGGGGGAGTTCCACCGCGAAACCTACGAGCTGCTCACCGGCCGGATCATCGAAAAGCGGGGCAGCCGCACTGCGATAGCCGCCCCTCGGGAGAGCGCCAAGAGCACCATCGCCACCCTCGTCCTGCCGCTCTGGTGTATCTGCTACCCGGACCAGGTTGAAAAGCGCTACATCCTGATCGCCAGCGACACGGCCACCCAGGCCGAGCGGCATGTGGGGGACATCAAGATCGAGCTGGAGGCCAACGAGAAACTGCGGGAGAGCTTCGGCGAGTTCTGCGGTCCCGGCCCGGTCTGGAAAAAAGAAGAAATAATCACCAACAGCGGGGTCAAGATCACCGCCCGCGGCACCGGCGGCAACATCCGCGGCCTGCGTCACCGCCAGTTCCGGCCGGACCTGTTGATCGGCGACGACCTGGAGAACGACGCCAACAGCCAGACCCCGCAGCAGAGACAGAAAATCATCGACTGGTTTTTCAAGGCGTTCAGCAAGGCCGGTGGCAAAACCGCCGACATCGTCGTGATCGGCACGATCCTGCACTACGAGAGCCTGCTCTCCAGGCTGCTCGACAACCCCGCCTTCGAGGGCCGTCGCTACCGGGGCGTGATCCACTGGAGCGGCGAAACCGGCCTGTGGGAAGAGTGGGAAAACCTCTACACCGATACCTCCGTTCCGGAGGCGGAAAGAACCAGGCGGGCGGATGAATTCTTTGCCGCCCACGAGGAGCAGATGACCGCTGGCACCAAAGTGATCTGGCCCGAACACCGCAGCTATTACGACCTGATGAAGCTGCGGGTAGCCGAGGGACCGGCGAGTTTCGACAGCGAGATCCAGAACGAGCCGGTGAACCCGACCGACTGCCTGTTCCAGCCCGAATGGTTCCGCTGGTTCGACGAAGAGGAGCTGGAGCTGGAGAGCCTGGTGACGGCCGCGGCGGTGGACCCCAGCCTGGGCGGCAAGAACCGCCACGACGACCCCTCGGCCATCGTCTGCGTGGGCCGGGACCCCAACGGCGCGCTCTACGTCCTGGACGCCGACATCTCCCGCCGCAGTCCGGATAGAATAATCGAGGATACGCTGGAGCTTTACCTGCGCCGCCGGCCGGCCCTTCTGGGCGTGGAGAGCGTCCAGTTCCAGGAGTTCTTCCGCGAAGTCCTCGAACGCGAAGCGGCCAGCCGCGGCGTCTATCCCCCGGTCAGGCCGATCAGGCAGTACCGCGACAAGACCCTGCGCATCCAGCGCCTGCAGCCGCTGGTCAAGAGCGGCCGGCTGCGCTTCCAGAAAAAACACCGTGAGCTGTTCGACCAGCTCCGCTTCTTTCCCCGCGCCGGCCACGACGATGGCCCGGACGCTCTGGAAATGGCTGTAAGCTTGATCGAGGAGGCCGCCGGACCGAAGCGCTTCCGTTTCGACCGGCCGCAATCTGGCTCAGAACACTTGAAGAGGGTATTCGGCTGATGGCTGACAGAAGAAGACGCAGACGCAAGAAGCGTCCCGCCGGCCGGGTCGCCGCCGCCAGGCCGGCCGCGGAACTCTCGGCCCCGCTCACCGACCGGCTGAACCGGATTTTCGGCCGCTGGGTGGAAAACCCCGACCGGACCCTGGCCGACAATTCGAGCGAGGGGATGACGCTCTATAACGAGATGCTGCGCAAGGACTCCCAGCTGGCCATGTGTTTCCGCCAGCGGGCCCTCAGCGTGATGGCGCAGCCCTGGCGCATTATGCCCGGCGGCAAGCTGCGCGAGGACCACGAGCGGGCGGCCTGGGTCGAAACGGTCCTGCGCGAGGCGCACAACTTCCACCTCAGCCGCACCCGCTTCTTCCGCGGCGTCTCCCACGGCTACGCCCCCGCCGAGATCGTCTTCGAGCGCCGCGGCGACGGCACCGTGGGCCTCCAGGGCTTCCGCACCCGCGATCCCGAACGCTTCCGCTTCGATGGAGTGGGCGGCTTGCTGCTGGTGGACGGCCCCGGCTCGGTCCCCCTGAAGATGCCCGCCCGCAAGTTCGTCCTCAACACCTGGGGCTCGGACGAAAGCCCCTACGGCCAGGGACTCCTGCGCGAGCTCTACCCACTCTGGTTCTTCAAGAATAACGCGATCAAGGAACTGGTGCGCTTCGTCGAAAAATTCGGCGCGCCATACCTTTGGGCCAACTACCCGCGCGGCCTTCCCGCCGCCGAACAGGACGCCCTGCTCGAAGTACTCAAACTTATGCAATCGAACACCGTCGGCATCGGCCCGGAAGGCACCGAGTTCAAGATCGACGAGATCGGCCGGCAGGGAGTGGTCGAGGTCTTCC
>JAZDIG010000535.1:0-11532 GCA_043805105.1 Candidatus Glassiibacteriota bacterium
TGCCTTCGAGGATACTCTCAAGCACGAAAAGCACATCACCGGCCGGATCAACGACCTGGTGGCACTGGCCCAAGTCGATAAGGACAATGCCACCCTCGTCTTCCTGCACTGGTTTGTCAGCGAGCAGGTGGAAGAGGAAGCGAGCGCCCAGGCCGTGGTCGACAAGCTGAAGCTGGTGGCCCAGCATCCGGGCGGAGTCTACCTGATCGACCGCGAGATGGCTGCCCGCGCCTCCGCTTGAGGCCGCCGGGTTCGATCTTTGTCGAAGGGAGATGTCCGGATTCAGGGCATCTCCCTTTTTCTCTACGGTACGCCTGACCACCTTCGGCTCAAAAGGAGGGCGTAATGAAGTGCAATATCGGTACAGCGGATAAGACAGCGCGGATCGTTCTGGGTCTGGGGATAATCGGCGTCGGCCTGTATTTCAAATCCTGGTGGGGATTTATCGGCCTACTGCCGGTCCTGACCGCCGTGATCGGCTGCTGTCCGGCCTACCTGCCGTTCGGGATCAGCACTCGCAAGTCCGGGGCCGCTCCCGACCAGCCGCCGGCAAAGTAGCGGATTCGGCGGATAGTTTTTCTGTGGATCGTGTTTCCTGTAACCAGGGTGGGACTGTGGTTGTCCCGCCCTTTTTTTACCCGGCAACCGTCAGACGAACTTTGGAGGATGGGGAATGTTGAAAGTGGGCGATAAGGCTCCGGCTTTCACCGCGCCGGACCAGAACGACAAAACCGTTACCCTGGCCGATTTCAAGGGGAAATGGGTCGTGCTCTATTTTTACCCCAAGGACAACACGCCCGGCTGTACCACCGAGGCCTGCGAGTTCACCGCGCAGAAAGCGGATTTCAGCGGCCTGGAAGCGGTAGTGGTGGGCGTCAGCCCGGATTCGACCGGGTCTCATCGCGGGTTCATCGAAAAGCAGAAGCTCGGCCTCACCCTGCTGGCCGATCCCGACCACAAACTATTGGAGGCCTACGACGCCTGGCAGAAAAAAAGCATGTACGGCAAGGAATACATGGGAGTGCAGCGCAGCACTTTCCTGATCGACCCGGCCGGGAAGATCGCGCAGGTCTGGTCCAAGGTGAACGTGACCGGCCACGTGGCGGAAGTGAAGGCCAGGCTGGCCGAGCTGCGGGCTTGAGAAACAATCCCGGGCAAGAGGAAACAGCAAGGCCCCGGCTGATTAACCAGGGCCTTAGTGCTTTAATTCTCAATTACGGTGACGTTTTTATGATTCCAGCGGGTTAGTTGCCGTATAATACTTGCCGGACCTCAATTTTGTGTTCGTAATTTGAGCATTGCCAAAAAAGCACCTCATGTAGGGGCGCACCCGCGTGTGCGCCCGGATCCACCAGCGGTGGGCGGACACATGGGTCCGCCCCTACAGGCAGTCTAAAAACTTTTGAGACAGTCTTCGTTTCGAAGATTTTATATCTTGATAAATGTAAATGCCTTACGTAGCAGGGACACGGCGCGCCGTGTCCCTGCTCTTTCACTTCGCAATTCTACTCAGACCCTTCTCGCCTTAATCATTCCAGCACCATTTCCGCGCGACTCACCGGCCCGGCCACACCCGCCTGGTTCACCGTCCGCAAAGCCAGGCGGTTGTTTCCCTTGGCGAGCGGCCATCTCAGCGCCGAGGGTTCGGCCACGGGCTGCCAGGGCCCCTCCCCCAGACTGGCCTCGTAGTGGGAGAAATCCGGCAGCCAGGTGTCGAGCGCCAGCAGGAGCGTCTGGCCCTCGTAGAGGGTGAGCCGGGCATCCACCACTCCCACCGTGTAGTAAACGTCCCCGAGGCGCTGGGTGGGATGGAACAACTTCTTCAGGTAACCGGTATGGGCATACAGGTTGTCTTTCCCCCCCTGATACCAGATTCTGCCGGCATTGGCGCTGTCCTGGGGAAAGATGAACTTCGAGGGGCTGTTCTCCTCCCAGGTGGAATAGTCATCGGTGTAGAAGAGCCAGAAGAACAGGGCGGTCTCGTCTTGGTCCTTCAGGTCCCACCAGACTATCGCCGGCTTTTTATGCACAGTGTCCGGAGGCACTCCCACCACATGGTCTACGCCTTTCCCGCCATCGGCCAGCCATTCGGCCCTTATTTCCCAGGCCGACAGCGGCACTCCGTTCTTTTCGTAATGCGCGTCGCTCTGCGAATCCATGTAGATCCACTTGCCGAGCTGGTTGGACCAGACCTCGGCGGCACCGTGATGGCGGCTGCCCACGCCCCCGGGCTCGTGGTAGTGGTCGAGGGCGATTTTACGCGCCTGCCAGCCGAGAGCCAGGGCGCATTGGGTATAGGTGATGGCATAGTAGGAACACCAGAATTTTTTCCCGGCTGCGGCCTGTTCGAGAATTTCGAGGGCATTGTTGGCTTCCACGGTGGGCGTGCCGTTCTCGATCTTGGACCAGACCCAGTGCTTGAGCCGCATCTGGGCATCCAGCTCGTCCCGGGCGCCGGCGATCACTTCCGGCAGATGGTAGCGGGTGCGCAGTTCGGTGAGGACACTGTCCGAATAGGGCAGGGTGCGGAACTCGACGTTTGAAGTCACGACTGCGGGGAAAGCCACATCGGTGCTGACCACATCGAACCCGGCGGCGCCCGCATCGGAGGCCAGCCTGGCCGGCTCGATCCGGCCAGGCTCGAACCGGACACTTGGGCCGCAGGCGATTAATGACGCCAGGGCCAGGGCCCAGAACATCAAGGTCAATCGGTATTGCATGTCAACCCCCGTGTTCTCTTTTCACATGCCGGCCGGCTGGTGGCGTTCGATAGTGAGGTTGTCGGCCAGGATGTTGCGGTCCAGGGCATCGCCGGTGATGCCGCCCTTGAGGTGGCCGGAGAGAATGTTGCCGGTAATTACGTTGTCCCGGCTGGCGCCGGTGACCAGAATCCCGAAGCCCTGGGTCTTCTCCATTTCGGAATCGCGGAAATCGAAACAGCGGTTGCCGCTCAATACGCTGGAATACGTGTCCTCCACCAGGATACCCGGATAGCGGCCGGCATCGGAACGGGAGTTGTTTTCGCAAACGTTGTTCACCACCGTGTTGTTGCCGCCCCCGGTACACTGGATGCCGCTGCGGGCGTTGTTGTAGCAGAAGTTGGCGCTCACCACGTTGTAGCGGTCGCCGCCTTCTCCGCCCTCGCCCAGGCCGCCGATACCGTTCCAGCCGTTGTCGTGGAACCGGTTGCCGCTCACATTGGTGTGGCGGACCCGGTGGCAGAAATAGAGCCCGTCCCAGCCGTTGAAGCGGCCCACGTTGTTAGTCCAGCTTCCGCTGGTGACGCCGGTGCCGGGATGGAAGCCGTGCCCCAGGTTGTATTCGGAGAGGCATTCGTTCACGGTGGCGTTGTCGCCCATCTGGACGCTCACGCCATCGCCGGGGTAGCGCCGGACGTGCACCTTCTCGACGAAACTGTCGTTCACGTTGCGGAAGTGAATGGCGCTCACGGTAAATTCGTTCTTCAGCCCCTCGCGCTCGGTCATCCGGCCGTCAATCGCCAGGTTCTCGATCCGGATCCGCTCCTGGTCGGTGGCGTAGATGGCCGGGAAGGTGTTGGCCACTCCGCCGTTGGCCTGGGGATCGTAGTCGTGGGTGAGCTCGCGGTCGAGCTGAAGGGTGTTGCCCTCGATCCGGGAGATTATCGCATGGGTGCACCACCAGCCGTAGGAGCTGTCGCTGAACACGGTGACCTCGCTTCCCACCTTGAAGCGGCTCGCGTCCCTGACAGTCACCCGGTTCCGGCCGGCGGCGGCCGGCTGGACGATGTCCACTTGCAGGCAGGGGTCGCGGCGGGCGATAATCGTGTGCTCGCCCTCGCCCCGGAGCTGCACGCCCGTGCGCAGGGTGATCGAGCGGGAGATTTCGTAGACTCCGGCTGGAATAAGAACAGTCCCGCCTTCCGGGCCCAGGGCCTCGACCGCTTCCTGGATCCCGGCGGTGGGCGAGCCGTTCTTTTTGAAGTCGGCGGCGCTGACAGTTTTGCCCTGCGCGGCCAGATTGCCGGTCAGGGCCGCAGTCAGCAGGACAGACAGCCAAAGTGATACGGGAGCGGATTTTTTCATCCTTAACCCTCCGGTGCACGGTTATGCAGTGAAGCTGCGCATTGTGGTTTCGCTTAATCTTTGCGGCAGCTAAAGATAGGAACTCGTACGCCGGCCCACAAGGAAATCTTGACAGCGGCCGAAATTGTATATTATATTTCAGATACTCAATAAATTCGATCATATTAATGAACATTCGAAATATCCGGCTAATCAGTAAAATATTCAGGGGAATTGGCGGAACTGCCTTAGCGTCTGGGGGCAAAAGCGGATGGAAACAATTCGGCGGAGCATGGTCAAGTCGATCAGCTACCGGCTTCTCGGTCTGGCGATAACGGGAACGATCGTCTGGCTGGTCACTGGAAAATTGGCAGTGGCGGCCACTATCGGCCTGATCGATACCGTGGTCAAGCTGGGCTGCTACTATGCCCACGAACGGGTCTGGAACAAGATCGGTTTTGGGAAGATCAAACCTCCCGAATACGAAATCTGAGATAGGAAGGGACGGCAAAATGGCGCAGGGAATTCTCGAAAAAGAGTTAAACCTTAACCGGGCCAATGCCGGTCTGGCGGGACTGACCCCGCCCGATCGCATTCGCTGGGCCTGGGAGAAATTCGGCGGCGGACTGGTTCTGTCCACCAGTTTCGGCATGTATTCGGCGGTGATGCTGCACCTGGTGAAGACTGTCTGTCCGGAAATCCGGGTGATATTCGTCGACACTGGGTATCTGACACCGCAGACCTACCGCTTCAAAAAACACCTCTCCGAGCTTTTCGGCCTGGCGGTGCACACCTACATTCCTCGCCGCACCCGGGCCGAACTGGAGGCGATAGACGGAGCTATCCCGGACGACCCGGCCGGCTGGGAGGGCCTGTACCGGGTGGCCCGGGAAGTCAAGGTCGAGCCCTTGGAAAGGGCGCTGGACGAACTGAAGGCCACGGCCTGGATGAGCGGGGTGATGAAAGGCGAAACCGCCGATCGAAAAAAATTCGACTTCATCATGCGGCGCAGTGACGGCCTGTACAAAATCCACCCGGTGCTGGACTGGGACTCCAAAGTTAGCTACCGGTACCTCACCGGAAACGGCCTGCCGCTCAACAACGAATATACGGATATTTTCAAGCCGGACAGTAAAGAGTGCGGGATCCATCTGACCGGCATAAATCGGAGCTTGACAGCCAGCGAGCTTTGAACCGGGAGTTTAAATCCGGCAGGGCCGACAGCCTGTCGCTTGCCGGCCGTTTTGATCATCCAACCGTACAGTGAAAGCTGAGAATTATTCTATGACTTCGCACCTTATCGAACCGCATGGCGGATCGCTGGTAAACCTGATTGTCAGCGGCGAACGGGCTGCGGAACTGAAAGTCCGCTTGAAAGAAATGCCGGCCTGGGATCTTACTCCCAGGCAGATTTGCGATGTCGAGCTGCTGCTGAACGGCGGGTTCAGTCCGCTGACCGGCTTCCTGGGCCGGGAGGACTGCGAGCGGGTCTGCAGCGAAATGAGGCTGGCCGATGGTACGCTCTGGCCGGTTCCGGTGACCCTGGACGTTTCGGAAGAAACTGCGGCCACCCTGACCCCCGGCAGCCAGCTCGCCCTGCGCGACCTGGAGGGAATGACTCTGGCCGTTCTGAAGGTGCAGCAAATCTGGCGGCCGGACCTGGAACAGGAGGCCCGGCAGGTTTTCGGCACAGACAGTCCGGACCATCCCGGGGTCGACTACCTGCTGAACGTCTCGCACAAATGGTACGTGGGCGGGAGTCTCGAAGGGCTGCAGCTGCCTCATCATTACGACTTCGTGCAGTACAGGTTCACTCCGAGCCAGCTGCGCCGGCGCTTCTCCGACCTCGGCTGGCGCAAGGTGGTGGCTTTCCAGACCCGCAACCCCCTGCACCGGGCGCACCAGGAACTCACCTTCCGCGCGGCCCGAGAGCAGCAGGCCAACCTGCTCATTCACCCCGTGGTGGGTCTCACCAAGCCCGGAGATGTCGACCACTGCACGCGCGTGCGCTGCTACCAGGCCGTGCTCAAATATTACCCGTACAACACCACCATGCTCAGCCTCCTGCCCCTGGCAATGAGAATGGGCGGTCCCCGGGAAGCCATTTTGCATGCGATCATACGCAAGAACTACGGCTGCACCCACCTGATCGTCGGCCGGGATCACGCCGGTCCGGGCAGCGACAGCCGGGGCCGGCCGTTTTACGGCCCTTACGAGGCGCAGGAGGTGCTGCGCGAATATGAGAGCGAGCTCGGGATCCGGATGGTGCCTTTTCAAATGATGGTTTACGTCAAGGAGCGGGGGGAGTATCTGGCCGAGGATGAGTTGCCGAAGGGAGTCGAAGTTTGCAATCTCAGCGGTACGGATCTGCGCAAACGGCTGACCAACGGCCTCGACATCCCAGACTGGTTCAGCTTCCCGGAAGTCATCGCCGAACTGCGCAGGTCCTATCCGCCGCGCAGCCGCCAGGGCTTCACGATCTTTTTCACCGGCCTCTCGGGTTCCGGCAAGTCCACTATCGCCAACGTGCTGCTGGTCAAGCTGATGGAGATGGGCGGCCGGCCGATTACCCTGCTTGACGGCGACATCGTGCGCAAAAACCTCTCCAGCGAGCTGGGTTTCTCCAAGGAGCACCGCGACCTAAACATCGTGCGCATCGGTTTCGTAGCCAGCGAGATCGCCAAGAACGGCGGCATCGCGATCTGTGCACCCATCGCCCCCTACGATACGATCCGTAAAAAAGTGAGGCAGGCTGTCGAATCCAAGGGCGGCGGTTTCATTCTCGTCCATGTCGCCACTCCACTGGAAGTGTGCGAGCTGCGCGACCGCAAAGGGCTGTACGCCAAGGCCCGTTCCGGAATTATCAAACAGTTCACCGGGATTTCCGATCCCTACGAAGAGCCGCGGGATGCCGAAATAGTGCTGGACACCACGGAGTTGACGCCCGAGGAGTGCAGCCAGCAGATTATACTTGCCCTGGAGAAGGAAGGCTACGTCGGGCCGGACGGCTCAAGCTGAGGTGCGCCGATCGAAAGGCGAGATTTTAAAGAGCTGCTGAACCGGGTGGCGCGAATCGCCGAGGCAGCGGGCGAGAGGATAATCGAGGTCAAATCCGGCCGGCTCGCAGTGGACATCAAACCCGACGGCTCCCCGGTATCGGCAGCAGACCTGGCCGCCCACGATACCATCCTGCTCGGTCTCGAATCGATCGGCTCGGCGATCCCGGTCGTTTCGGAGGAAAGCTACGATGACTGCGGCCTGCCCGATGGCGATCTCTTCTGGCTGGTGGACCCACTGGACGGCACCCGGGAATTCATCCGGGGTGGAAAGGACTACACGGTAAACATCGGCCTGGTGGAGCGCGGGCGGCCGGTGCTGGGTGTGGTTTACGCGCCAGAAACGGCGGTTGCTTACACGGCCGCCGTGGGGCTGGGAGCCTGGCGTGCGGCAGGGCGGGGGCCGGCGGCAAAGATTTGGGCCTCGGCCAACGGCCGGCAGATCACGGCGGCAGTGAGCAAATCCCATTTCGGCCGCCGGACCCAACTTTTCCTCGAACGCCACCGCGTAGACCGGGTAATTCAGAGCGGCAGCTCGATCAAGATCTGCCTGGTGGCCGAGGGCAGCGCCCAGATTTACCCCCGGCTGGGCCCCACCTGTCTCTGGGACAGCGCCGCCGCCGGAGCCGTAGCGTTGGAGGCCGGCTGCCGTCTGATCGACCTGGAAGGCCGGCCGCTCGATTACTCGGGCACGGACGGCATCAAGCACAATGGCTTCATAGTCTATTCGCCGGGAGCTTTTCCCGGCCGGCTCGTTCTTCCGGCTGAATACGAAACCTGATTGACAATATTCTGGCGACCAGCCAAATTGGTTTTCGGCCTTTCAGAAGATCATCCCTGCTTTTTTATCGCAAAGTATTTTAAGTGACGCAGTAACTCACCATATATTTGCAACTAAAAGATTCGATCGGCGTTTGATAACTGTCCGCCGCAAACAGCCTGTCATCCGCAGTTTTGCGCCGACCCGGCCGGCGCAAATCCAGAGAAGTTCCCCAGTTAATCGTCCTATTGGAGTCAGCCGATGCAGAGAGACTTGAAAAACGTACGCAGAAGTGAAGAAGAAATGATCAAGGCCGCCGGCCTGGTGATCGACTTCGACGAGATCGCCCGCAAAGGTGTGATGACCAAAGAAGAGGTAGCGCTGGCCAAGGCTTACGGCGTCTACAGCTCACGCCAGAAGAGCGACCACATGATCCGGGTGACCAACCCGGGCGGAGTGATGACCAGCGCCCAGGTGAGAGCCTTGGTCCGCATCGCCGAAAAGTACGCTCAGGGCAAGTGCGCCTATACCACCCGGCAATCGGTGCAGCTCCATAAGGTGAAGCTGACCGACATCCCCCACCTGCTGCGAGAGCTGGCCGCCGGCGGTTTGACCAGCTGGCACGGCTGCGGCGACAACCTGCGCAACGTGGCCGCCTGCCCCTGGGCCAGCGGTTGTCCCCACCGGCGCCTGGACGTTTATCCCTATGCGGTCGTCACCCAGAAAACACTCAATTCATATCACGACACCGACAACCTGCCGCGCAAGTTCAAGATAACCTATTCGGGCTGCGGCGGTAATTGCGGGCAGCCGCACATAAACTGCATCGGTGCAGTCGCCATCGAAAGATTGAGGGATGGAAAGAAGGAAATAGGCTTCCGCGTCTTCATCGGCGGCGGCATGGGCTGGAAGCCGTTTCAGGGGAGCCTGCTCTACTCTTTCGTCCCGCCGGATCGAATCGTGGCCCTTTGCCGGGCAATCGCCCTGCTTTTCCGCGACTACGGCGACCGGTTCAACCGCGCCAAGGCCCGTCTAAAGTTCGTGGTTTACCAGCTGGGTCTCGACCGCTGCCGGGAATTAGTGGAAGGCTTCATGGCGCAGGAGGGCACCGACTATCGCGACTTCGAAACCCGGCCGGTGGAGGACTGCGGGCCGCAGATACCCGGCCGGCCGCTCGCCGTACCGAATCCGCTGGATTGCGAAGGGCTGGCGATCGTGAGGATCATGGTGCCCAAGGGCGAGTTGACCGGCCAGGCCCTGGCCCGGGTGGCGGAGCTCTCCGAGATGTACGGCGACAAGAAAGTGCACAGCACCAACCGGCAGAACCTGGAAATCCACGGCGTGGCCCCGGAAAAAGCGGCTGAATTGAAAATGGAGATCGAAAAAATCGGCTTCGGGACCGAAAACTTTTTCGGCCTGGACGACATCGTGCCCTGCGTGGGTGTGACCTACTGCCCGCTGGCGGTCTCCACTACCCGCAACCTCTACGACCTGCTGATTCCGGTGGTCAGCCGTTCCAAGTACGACCGTATCCGCGACAAGGCGATCATCAACATCACCGGCTGCCCCAACTCCTGCTCGCCGTACCGGATCGCAGACATCGGCTTCCGCGGGATGAGGATCCGCGAGCTCCGAGGTTCGAGCGAGGCCTACCAGGTCGTGCTGGGCGGCACCGAGGACTGTTTCGGCCAACTGTTTGGCGAATACAAGGAAGCCGACTGCGTGCGGGCCACCGAAAGTATCCTGGACACCTTCCTGTCCCTGCAGGAGGGGGCCGAGACACTGGCGGAGAACGTCAGAAGACTGGGAGTCGAGCCCTACCAGGAGGTGTGGCAAAATGCCTGAGATCAAATACGAAACTGCGGTCAATCCCCTGGAAACCTCGGTTTTTACCGGTTTCGGCGAAAAAAATCTTGACTTTCGCACCCTCGCCAGGGACGTCCCCTGCCAGCACGCCTGCCCGGCCAGGACCGATGTCCCGGAATATATCCGGCTCATCGCCCGCGGCGATCTGGACGGCGCTTACCTCGTTAACCAGGAGGACAACGTCTTCCCCGGCGTGCTGGGCCGGATTTGCAGTCGTCCCTGCGAGCCGGCCTGCCGCCACGAATGGACCAATACCCGCGGGCCGGTGATGATCTGCCACCTCAAGCGGTCGGCCGCCGATGGCAAAAAGCGAACAGCCGGGCCCCTGCCCCACTGGTATCCGGCCAGCGGCCGGAAAGTGGCCGTAGTGGGAGGCGGCCCGGCCGGACTCACCGCCGCGCGCGAGCTGTGCCGGTTCGGGCATGAAGTCACGGTTTATGAGGCCGAAGAGGTTTTGGGCGGAGTGCTGAGCCTGGGTATCCCGGCTTTCCGTCTGCCACGCGACGTGGTGCAGGAAGAAATTCAGGCGATCCTGGATAACGGGGTCAAGGCGCAAGTCAATTCGCCGGGAGACAGCCGCAAAATAGCGCGTCTGGCCGGGGAGAACGATGCAGTGGTGGTGGCGACCGGCGCCTGGCGGCCGCTGGGTCTCGAGTTGCCCGGGCTGCCTGAGGGTGTGGCCTGGAGCGGATTCGACTTCATCCGCGACTACAACCTGCGGCGGATCACCAGGCTGGATGGCGACACCCTCATTATCGGCGGCGGATTCACCGCCGTGGACTGCGTGAGGGCCGCCAAAAGACTGCTGGGACTGGACCGCGGCCGGAGCGTGATGATGTACCGCCGCACCGAGGCGCAGATGTCGGCCAGCCCCGAAGAGCTGGTGGAGATCAGGGCCGAGGGTTGCGGGATCGAATCCCTGGCTGGTCCGGTGGCGGTCAAGATGAAAAACGGCAGGCTCCAGTCGGTGACTTTCATCCGTAATGCCCTGGGAGAACAGAAACCCGGCGATAAAAAGCCGCGGATTACGCCCCTGAAAGGCAGCGAGTTCGAACTGCCCTGCCGTCACCTGATTGTGGCGATCGGCCAGGAACCCACTCTGGAAATCCTGCCGGAGGGGGTGAAGATCACCGGCAGCCACTGCACCAGCCGAGACAACCTGTTCGTCACCGGCGATTTCAGTTACGGCAGCCTGGACGTGATCCACGCCGTGGCCGATGGCAAGGAAGTGGCCGCAGTGGTGGACCGGTTCCTGACCGGGGAGGTCCGGCGCACTTGGAGGGTGAGGATACAGCTCGAAGAGGACACCGGCCGCTTGCGCGACCACGACCTGCACGAGCCGCGGCACATGCCGGTACGGCCGGTGGCCGAGCGCAAGGGTGACGAGGAAGTGGAAACAGGCTACGGCGAAGAAGCCACCGATGTCAACGCCTGGCGCTGTTACCTCTGCAACTACAAGTACGAAATCGATCAGGACAAGTGCATCCACTGCGACTGGTGTATCCGGGTCTCGCCCCGGCGCTGTATCCTAAGGCTTTCAGAACTGATGCTGGACAGCGACGGTGCAGCGGTGAGCTGGAAGGAAACGGCTGTGGAGGACGAGGCAACTTATATCTGGATCTATTCCGACCAGTGTATCCGCTGCGGCAACTGCATCCGAATCTGCCCGACAGATGCGATAAGCTTGCGCAAGCTGACTATTCAGGATAAGCTCAAAAATGGAGCCTGCGGCTGCGGGCCGGGATGCGGGGGGTGAGATTCAGCAGGAAGAAAATAAAAAACAAGGGGTACGGCATGCCTCGCCCCC
>JAZDIG010000536.1:0-7912 GCA_043805105.1 Candidatus Glassiibacteriota bacterium
AATGTAAAGGTCCGGCTGGCCGTCCCCGTTGAAGTCACCCCAGGTCTGGGTCTGGCCGAATTTTTTATACTCCTGCCCCGGATTCAGGCCGCTGGTGGCCGTGGAATCGTAAAAAACACCCCTGGCCGAGCCCATGAGCAGGCGGTTCGGCCCATCGGCGTTGAGCGTGAAAATATCCAGCCATCCGTCCCCGTTCACATCCACGAAAGCAGCGCTTTCTGTTTTGTTGGTTTCCACGAGGCCCATCTCTTTGGACCGGTTTTCGAAGAAACGGCCGGAGCGGTTCAGGAGCAGGATATTAGACCCGTCGTAATTGCCGATTAAGATGTCCAGCCATCCGTCACGGTTGACATCCCCCCAGGAGACCGAGGTGGCCCGCTGGCCGCCCCTGTTGAGAGAGAGAATGCGGGATGAGTCGGCGAACGTACCGTTTCCGTTATTGTGGAAAAGCTTGTCCGGCAGGGTTAGTCCGGCGACATAAAGGTCGGCGTAACCATCGTTGTCGTAATCGCCCCAGGCGCAACTGATACCGTCGTTGCTCCGGGAAACGCCCGCCTGGAGGGCGACATCGGTGAAAGTACCGTCCCGGCTGCCGGAAAGCAGCAGGTTGGTGCCGCTGAAATTGATCACGAAGACTTCCAGATCGCCGTCGTTGTCGTAATCGGCCACGGCGGCGGCCTGGCCGGAAACCCGGAGATCGAGCCCGGCGGCAGCGGTCCGGTCCACAAAGCTTTGCAGCTGGTAGCGGATGTAAAGCGAATCGGTGGCCTGGCTCCAGAACATCCAGTCCGTTTTACCGTCGGCACCCAGGTCGAAGGGGCCGAGGAAGCTGCCCCTGGCGGCCGGGTCGGTAAAAAGGGTATCCGGACTGGCGGTGACGATGCCGGTGGGCGTGCCGCGGTAAAGCCGCAGGCTTTTTTCGACGTTGGCGAAGAGCCCCAGGTCGAGAAGCCCATCGCGGTCGTAATCCATGACCAGCGCCGAACTGCTGTCCGGCAGGGTCGGACTCAGCGTGAGGCTGACCCGGAGCACCTCCAGGGGTTCGTAATCCGCCGCTTTGGCCGTGTTCGAAGCCGAGGTGGCGCTGGTCTTCCAACTGAACAGGAATTCAGCCTTGCCGTCGCCGTCCAGGTCGGCGACCACCTCCAGCGGCCTGACCCGGGCGGCATCGCCGAAATCCGGAAGCTGCTTGGGGATGTAACGGCCGCCGTTGAGATTCAGGTAGAGGAATCCCCTGACGATGAAGTCGCGCCTGAAATTGCCGTCGAAATCGCCGAAAAGGAACTTGTCCGTAGCCAGCGGATTAAGGCTGGCGGTAGGGCCCGCCTCGAAAGATGGGTAAGGTTGGAAGGCCTGAGAATCGGCCAGGCTCCTGGTGGTCCTGGCCAGAATGGTGATCTTGGTGGAGTCGAGGACGACCAGGTCGGCCAGGCTGTCGGCGGTGACATCGTCAACGCCCAGAGAAACGGCCGGGCCGGTGGGAAGGCTCAGGCTCACGAGCTGCGGCGCATCGCCCCCCCTGCCGATGATGAACCTGACCGCCGGTCTGGTGGTGAAGAGAACGACTGCATCCTGGTAGCCGTCACCGTCCAGATCGCCGCAGGCGACACGAATCGGCTCGTCGTAGGTTTCGTAGCTCTTGAGCAGGGGATTGCCGTCCACGGACTGCAGAAACCAGACGCCAGACTTCTGGTTGAGCTCCGGGACCGGCGCTTCCACGTATAGTAGCGCCAGACCCAGGTGCGACGGCCGGCCTGGAGGGAAAGCCCAGCCGGACTTGACTCCGTGGGGAATCGCTATCTGCACCGTGCCCAGCGCCAGGGGGAAGCCGGAACCGGCGGCCGCCAGGGTCAACAGGCAGACAAGCGGAAAATATTTTGCAGCCGAAAAGCGTTTCATTCCGTGGATAACCCGCTGAAAGCGTATAAGATGACTAAAACTAACGTATCAATTTCCATGCCAGCGTCTGGCGGAATTCAGCAGGAACTCACCGGGCGGAGGGAATAGTGTGAGCCGTGCGGGTAGGGCATTGCATTTACTTGCAATAGATAAAGTTACGTTGAAAATCAAGTTTCCCGAAAAAAGCGTCCGGGTCTGGCCGCCCTACCGGCCGCTTACAGGGGCGGCCGGACCTGTTGCCCGGGCAGGAACAAATATACCGGAAGAGGTACTCGGCCGGGAGCAACCGGCAGCCTTACTTTCTTCTCTTGTAACGGCCCGGCTGAAGGTCGTGCTTCTTGACCAGGCGCTGGAACAGGCTGCGGTTCATCCCGGTGACAGCCGAGGCTTTCGTGATGATGCCTCCGGCATCTTCGAGCGCTGCTTCCAAGAAGGCTTTTTCCACTTCCGCCACCGCAGTATTAGCGGCTTCTTCCCGCACCTTTTTGAGCTCATCGTTGGTGCGGGCAAGAGTCACCACCCGCTGCGGCGATTCCCCAGTCCCAGCCGTGACCCGGTTGCTGGCCGTCACTTCAGGCGGCAGGTCGCTGGCGCTGATATAATTATCGCGGGCCAGGATCACCGCCCGCTGAATGATCCCTTCCAGTTCCCGGATATTTCCCGGGTAAGGGTAGCGCTGAAGCAGGCGCATGAACTGCGGCTCCACCTTGTCGATCTTTTTCCCCAGCCTGTCCGAGTGCAGCTGGATGAAGTGGTTGAGCAAAAGGGGAATGTCGTCCGGCCGCTCGCGCAAGGGCGGGAAATGGACTTCGATGATCTTCAGCCGGTAGAAGAGGTCCTCGCGGAACTCGCCCCGGGCGACCATGGCCCGCAGGTCTTTGTTGGTGGCGGCGATGATCCGCACGTTAACTTTTTGCAACTGGTAGCTGCCCACTTTCTCGAATTCGCCGAACTGCAGCACGCGCAACAGTTTGACCTGCAGTTCGGGAGGCATATCACCCACCTCATCCAGAAAGATCGTGCCGCCGTGGGCCGCCTCGAAGCGTCCGGTCTTGTTGGTGTAAGCGCCGGTAAACGATCCCTTGACGTGTCCGAACAGCTCGCTCTCCAGCAAACCGCTGGGCAGGGCGCCGCAGTTGATGGTGAGAAAGGGCATGTTTTTGCGGAGGCTGTTGAGGTAGATCGCCCGGGCGATCAGCTCCTTGCCCGTGCCGCTGTCGCCGGTAATCAGCACGGTAACGTCGGTGGGGGCCACACGCGCCGCCATTCCCATCACCTCCACCATCTTGCGGCTCTTGCCGATAATCATGCTGAAATCGTAGGCCCGCCGCAGGTCCTCGCCGATCCGGGTCGAGCTGCCGCCGAAAGCCCCGCGGGACAGTTCGAGGAAGTTGAGGGCATTGCGGATACTGCTGGCCGACAGTTCGGCCAGGTCCATCAACAGCTCCAGGTCCTTTTCCATGAAGCAGGAGGCCACGGTGCGGTTCTCCACGTAAATCGCCCCGTAAGGAACCTCGCCGATCAGGAGCGGGACGCAGATGATAGAGCGCAGACCCAGCTCGACGATGCTCCGGCTCGACTCGATCCCTCCATCCTGGGCGTCGCTGATGAAAACCGGTTCGCCGCTGGAAAGGACTTTACGCACCACGGTCCGGCTTACCGCCCGGCCGTCGTCCACCAGGTCGTCCCCCTCGATGTTGCGCGCCACCTTCACCTCGAATTGATCCGGCTCCCCGGTGACGATGAAACCGCGTTCGGCCCGCAGGATGTCCATGATCTTGTCGATGATCAGGTTCAGCAGGCGGCCGTAGTCCAGTTCGGCATAGAGCAGCTTGCTGATTTCGAACTTGATCTCCAGGTCGCGCTTTTCGTTGCGCAGGCGGTTCATTTCACGCTGAAGCTGTGACTGATCCTCGGCCGAACCGCTTTTCGAGTTGTCCATTGGTCTGTCCTGCCTGAAAAGATATGGGATTTAGCCAGCCGGTCAGAATTTAACGATCAGGTCGTGATAGAGCGCCAGGCTGATATTGACGAAGCCGCGAGTTCGGTTTTCCCCGGCCCGGTTTTCCAGGTTTTCCTGGTCGATTATACCTCCGCGGACAGTGAAATGTCCATCGGGGGAAAAGCGCCACCAGAGCTCCACCCCCGCCTCGGCGGTTTTTTCCACCGGAGGGCTGGGAAAGCCCAGGCCGGCCGAATCCACGAGCGGGCCGGCCGGACTGTCGATCCGTCCAGAGCCGCGCTTTGTCAGGCCGGCGAATAATCCCAGGTCGGCCGCGCCGCACGGGTGAAAAGTAAGCCTGGCCTGGGCCCGCCAGTAGTCGTTGCCCAGCGGGGCGCCGAGACTGCGTCCGGCGATCAGATAACGCTCGAACGGCTGAAACGTATTGTAGGCGAAACTCGAAACCACGGTCAGATCGGCTTTCAAGGTCGAGGCGATACCACCGGGGAGAGGGTCCCGAACGGAAAGACCGGAATCCAGCGCCCAGCGGTTCTGCACTTTTTTGTCGCGCAGGAAATCGTCGAAGAGAAACTGGCCGTAGAGATTGGCCCGACCGGCCAGGGAAGTGAAAAAGTCCAGGCAGACGAACGTGTTGTTGTTCCAGTCCTGATTATTCTGGATGGCAGCCAGGCGGTAACTGGTGAACGGGTTCATCAGGGCCGGGTCGAAGCCCCGGTTTTCACCGCCATAGACAGTCGTTTCGGTGATGCCGAAACGCAAGCTGTCGCGCAGGCGCACGTCCAGCCGGTGGGCGGTAAAAAAACGGTTGTACCTTACCTGCCGGCCGTCGACCGGCGTGGTGCGCAGCATGTCGTCCAGAGCGGCGATGTAGTGGGAAAAGGTAAGGTGCCGGGAGCGCAGGCAGAAGCCCAGGTGGTCGAAACTCAGCGCCTCCGCCGACAGGATCAGGCTACGCTCGGCGGCCGGCGACCAGTTGCGGGCCAGCCTGCCGAAGAAGATTTCGGTCGAAAAGGCACCATCTGCCAGGCTGAAATCTCCCCGGAAGTAGCCCTCCATCGGGCGGATCAGGCCTGTTTCCGCCGGGGGGGAGATGGCGGGGTCGTGATGAGCGGTGGTGTCGGCTGGCCTCAGCAATTGCGGGGCGCGCAGGAAGCGCACATCGTAGACCAGATGGCTGAACCTGCCGCCGAAACCGACTCCGGCCAGGCTCCGGCCGCGGCCGGGCCGCAGGTTCCGGTAACTGGCTGCCGCTTCCAGCCGCCCGACTACGACGAGAGTTGCCGGATCGCCGCTGGCGGCCGCCAGAGTGTCGACCCGGCAGTCCCGCCTGATCCGCTCCATCCAGGCCAGCTCGAACCCTCTCAACCCTGATCTTTCCAGTCGGTCCAGGGCGGCCAGGACCGAAGCCCGGGTGTAGGGCCGCAGGGAGGGGTCGAGGCTCAGCAGCCGGCCACGCTGCTGCAGCAGGTCGAGATAGTGATAGGCCGGGTGGTCGAGCGGCAGGTAGCGGGAATGGTCGCTTTTGTCGGAAGAATCGCCGGCGGCAGCGCGTGCGCAGGGAGTGTATACCAGCATCTGGAGTACAAGAAACAGCAGGACGGCTGGCTTCACTGAGCGGAGCATGGCATCCGTCGGAGCGTGGCGTGAGCGGGTGCGACCGCCGGAGTGGGCGGCAGGAGTCTAAGATGCCGAAAATGAAAAAATTACAGGGTAAAATCTAACTTGCCTGAAACCGGTTGTCAAATTTCGGAATCAGCAGGCAGCCGCGCCGCAAAACCGTGGAGAAATTATATTTGACATTGATACGGAAACTTTATAGTATTCTACAAATTAGCTCAATTCACGGAGAGGCCAGACCTCGGGCCGGCAAGGGATACTCAGGACCAGAGGCCCGGTTGTGATGACCGATGTTACAATTTATTTTCAGAATCATCATCATTTACCTGATCTACAAGCTGATAACGGTCCTGATCAGCAAGGGGATTTCCTATTACCGCGCCTACCAGGCGCTCCAGCGCCGCGCTCAGGAACAGAAAATAAGGCAGCGGGAAGTCAACATCCGGGCGTTCGACATCGAGGACGCAGACTACGAGGAAATTACTCCCGGCAAGGAAGACTGAGCTCCCGGCCGGGTTTGCCGTTCGAATCGATCCACTTCACTCCGACAGTACCTGCCAACGGGAATTCCGGTCTGTCCCCGGCCGGAGATACCCGCCAATCGCGGAGGCGGTATGGCCAGCAGAAGTGTCAACAAAGTTATCCTGATCGGCAACCTTGGAGGCGACCCGGAGCTTCGCCACACGGTGAGCAACGTTCCGGTCGTGAACTTCACCGTAGCAACCAACGAAAATTGGGTGAACAAGGAAGGCGTCCGTGAAGAGCGCACGGAATGGCACCGGGTGGTGGCCTGGCGCCGGCTCGCTGAAATCTGCCATGAATACCTCCGCAAGGGAAGTCAGGTGTACATCGAGGGGAAGCTGCAGACCCGGAGCTGGGAGGACCAGAACGGGCAGAAACGGTTCGTCACCGAAATAGTCGCCGATGAAATGGTGATCCTGGGCAGCCGGGGCGATTCCCATGCCGCGGAGGCGGCAAGCGGACACGGCGCGGCCGGTGGCTCGCACCCTGCCGATGATTACCACGAATTCCAGCCTCCGGCCGAAGAAGGCGATGACCTGCCTTTTTGAGGCAGATTGAACTAAAAGGCTTTGAAGTGGTCCAGTCAGCGAAGGAGTAAAAGGCGTCGAGCGCGACCTTTTGCTCCTTCTTCGTGTCAGGGAGCCATAAATGACGCAGGGCAGGGGCAACTGGGGCTCGAAACTGGCTTTCATCATGGCGGCCAGCGGTTCAGCGATCGGCCTGGGCAACATCTGGCGTTTTCCCACGGTGGCCTACCGGAGTGGCGGCGCAGCCTTCGTGCAGGTTTACATACTGATCGTGATTCTGATCGGTTTTGTGATCCTGATCGGCGAAATCTCGCTCGGCCGCCACACTCAGCGTAATCCCATTGGCGCCTACAAGCTGCTGGCCCCCGGTTCTCCGTGGAAGTTCGCCGGAGCGTTTTCCATTTTTACCGCCTGGGGCGTATTATCGTTCTACAGTGTAGTGGCCGGCTGGACCCTGAGCTACATTTTCACCACTGCGAGCGGAACATTCGGCGCCCATCTTTCGCAGGACGAGATAATCCAGGTATTCAGTAACACGGTGGCCACCC
Source organism: Candidatus Glassiibacteriota bacterium (assembly GCA_043805105.1). Lineage (GTDB taxonomy): Bacteria > Gemmatimonadota > Glassbacteria > GWA2-58-10 > GWA2-58-10 > JAZDIG01. The sequence continues at coordinate 7,077 of JAZDIG010000536.1, forward strand.
CCGGCCGGGCGATCTTATGGCACTTCCTTTTCATGCTGCTGACTGTGGGGGTGGTGATCGGGGGAGTGAAGCAGGGGCTCGAGCGCTGGTCCAAGCTGTTGATGCCCATGCTGTTTCTGGTAATCATACTCCTCGTAATACGGTCCCTTACCCTGGATGGCGCGGAAGTGGGCCTGCGTGAATACCTCCGCGCCGACTGGAGCAAGGTCAACGGCCGGGTAGTGATCGCCGCCCTGGGCCAGGCGATTTTCTCGCTGAGCCTGGGTGCCGGAACGATGCTCACCTACGGCAGCTACATGAACCGTGAAGAAAACATCATTCGAAGCGCCGCCTGGGTCTGTTTCCTCGACACGCTGATTGCGGTAATGGCCGGGCTGGCGATTTTCCCGGCGCTGTTCACCATGAGCGGGCTCAAGCCGGAAATCGGCGCCAAGCTGATCTTCATCGTCCTGCCACGGCTTTTCAGCGAAATCCCATTGGGCGCGCTTTTTGGCACCGGCTTCTTTATTCTGCTGGCCCTGGCCGCGCTGACCAGCAGCATTTCGCTGCTCGAAGTCCCGGTGGCCTATTTCGTGGACGAACGGGGCTGGAGCAGGCACAAGGCGACTATAGTTTGCGGTTCGACGAGCTTCGCGTTCGGCTTGCTCAGCGCCCTCAGCGTGGGCGCGGTCGGCTGGCTGACCTCGGTGATCACTATCGGTCCGCGTACTCTCGGATTTCTCGATATAATGGACCTGTTCAGCGGCCAGTATTCGATGACTCTCGGCGCCATGCTCATCGCGCTCTTCGTCGGCTGGCGCTGGGGCACGCGCAAGCTGGTGGAAGAGATCACTCAC
>JAZDIG010000537.1:0-14213 GCA_043805105.1 Candidatus Glassiibacteriota bacterium
CTCGACTCCGCCGGCAGGATCGTTTTCATCAACGAGGCGGTGCGACGCTACGGCTACTCGCCGGAAAAGATGATCGGCACCAGCCTGCTGGATTACGTCCACCCGGACGACCGGGAGTGGGCGCGCTATCACATCAACGAGCGGCGTACCGGCGAACGGGCGACAAAATTTGTGGAACTCCGGCTGTTTACTCCGGTGGGGATTGTGGAGATGGAGCTTTCCCAGGCCGCCGTGCCGCCGGAATGGGTGTTTACGATACAGGCGGAAGGCGTGTACGAAGCGACCCAACTCTCAGTCGTCAGTTTTCTCGGCACCCAGGGCGTCGCGCGTGACATCACCGAACGCAAGCGGGTGGAGTATGCTCTTCAGGAGAGTGAAGCCGATTTCAGGCTCCTGTACCAGAATGCGCCGCTGGCTTACCAGTCCCTGGATGAAAACGGCAATCTCATCGAAGTAAACCAGGCCTGGCTGGATTCTCTCGGTTACAAGCGGGAAGAAGTCCTCGGCCGGAGTTTCGGTGATTTTATACATCCGGAGGAGATCGAGCGTTTCGGCATCAATTTCCCCAGGTTCAAGGCAATTGGAGAGATCAGTGGAGTGGAGTACCGGATGTCGAGGAAGGACGGCTCTTCGATTCTGGTGTCGATTCACGGGAAGATCGGCCATGACGACCAGGGCCGATTCAAGCAGACTCACTGCATTATCCACGACATAACTCAGGCCAGGCAGGCCGAGGCTGCTCTCAGGGAAAGTGAAAGTAAATACCGCCTGCTGGCCGACAACGCCCAGGACGTCATTTTCACTCTGGACATGGAGCTGAACTACACCTATGTCAGCCCCTCGGTGCAGCGTATCCGGGGGTACAAAACCGAGGAAGTCCTGAAACAGAAACTGTCAGATGTGCTGACTCCTTCCTCCTTGGACCTGGCCCTGCAGACTGTGGCCGAGGAAATGGAGCTGGAAAAGGGGAAACAAGTCGACCGGCACCGGACCAGGACACTCGACCTCGAATTGAAATGCAAGAATGGAAGCACGGTCTGGTGCGAAGTGAAATTTTCGACCATTCGCGATCAAAACGGCCGGCCGGCCGGCATTCTCGGCGTTTCGCGCGACATCACCGAACGCAGGCAAGCCAGTGAACGAATGAACCTGCTGGCCCAGATGGTGGATGCAGCGCCCAGCGCCATTACCGTTCATGATTTCGAGGGTAATTTCCTCTACGCCAACCAGCGCACTTTCGACCTGCATGGCTATTCTCGAGAAGAATTCATGGCGCTGAACCTGAAAGAAATCGATATGCCGGAAAGTGCGGCCCTGATTGCGCCCCGGATGCAACAGTTGCAGGAAACCGGAGAAGCCGAGTTCGAAGTGACGCACCGGTGCAAGGACGGGAGGGAGTTGCCGCTCAGAGTACACTGTAAGGTGATTGACTGGGGGAGTGAGCCTGCAATACTCAGCGTGGCCGAGGACATCACCGGGCGCAAGCAGGCGGAGGAGGCGCTGCGGGAGAGCGAAGAAAGGTTCCGCAAAGTATTCGAGGCAGGCCCTCTCGGAATGGCTCTGGCCTCTCCCGATTACAGATTTATCAAGGTTAACGATGAACTTTGCAAAATGACGGGTTACACGGAGGAAGAGCTTATCTCCCTGACATTCGCCGACATAACACACCCGGATCATATCGAAAAAGACAGAGACGCAGTGGCAAGGCTTTTCAAGGGTGAGATTCCAGTTTATCGGACGGAGAAAAGATACATCAAGAAAGGCAAAAAAGAGATCTGGGGGAACCTGACATGTACAATCGTGCGGGACGCGGAAGGAAAGCCTCTCTATTCTCTGGCTACAATCGAGGATATCACCGAACGCAAGTGGGCGGAACAGGCGCTGCGGGAAAGCGAGGAACGGTTCAGAAGGTTTTCCGATTCCGCCTTTGAAGGAATTGCAATCCATAATGGAGACAAGATTATAGATGCCAACCAGGCCTTAGCAAAGATGTATGGTTACGAGCAGGATGAGCTGATCGGCATGGACGCATCGAAGTTGATTGCTCCGAAATCACTTGAGCAGGTGCGCATTAACATAGTTAATGAATATGAACGTCCGTACGAAGCAGTAGGTATACGAAAAGATGGTTCCACATTCATAATGGAAATAAATGCAAGGACATTCCATGATAGAGGCCGGCGGTTAAGAGTAGTTGCATGTCGCGACATAACCGAGCGCAAGCGGGCGGAAGAGGCGCTCAAAAAGTCGGAGTCGCTCTACCGGGCAATATCCGGACTAGTTACCAGCCTGGCGTACTCGATATCAGTTGAACCTGACGGGAAGTTCAAGCCTTTATGGGTCGCCGGCGAATATCGTGGAATCACCGGTCATACCTTGGAGGAAGTGGCTGGGGGCGGCGGCTGGGAGAGCATCGTTTATCCGGAAGACATGCCTGTGGTAAAAGCCAGGCGGGCCAGTCTGTTAGCCGGTAAAGCGGACGTATCCGAGTTTCGCGTTGTAACCAAGAAAGGCGAAATCCGTTGGCTTCGTGATTATTCCCTTTCATTCTGGAACGAAGATCACAGCCGTGTCGTGCAGATAACCGGGGCGGCGCAGAACATCACCGAGCGCAAGCGGACGGAGGCGGCGCTCCGGGAAAGCGAGGAGAAATATCGTCTACTGTTCGAGCGCTCCAACGATGCCATTTTCCTGGTTGATATCAAGACGGGCCGCTATCTGGACGCTAACCGTGCGGCCGAAAAGCTTACCGGTCGCTCCATGGATGATTTAATGCGATTGAGCACCAGCGATGTAAGCCCGGAAGGGGCGGGGGAACGGCTCATCAAGCTGAAGGATTTAAAGAAACCGGTTGACCTGAACGAAGTCGTGTATGTCCGTCCGGATGGAACCACCCGTACTGCTTTGCTGGATGCCGTGCCACTGAGAGAAAACGTCTTCTTTGGCATCGCCCGTGACATCACTGAGCGCAAGCGGGCCGAACAGGAAAGGCTGGTGCTGGAGCGGCGGTTGTTGCATGCTCAGAAGCTCGAAAGCCTGGGCGTTATGGCCGGTGGTATCGCCCACGATTTTAACAACCTGCTGATGGCGGTGCTGGGCAACCTGGACCTGTCGCTGCAGGACCTGTCGCCGGTTTCTTCCGCCCGACCCTCGATCGAACAGGCGCTGCAGGCGGCCAAAAGGGCTGCGGACGTGACCCGCCAGATACTGGCCTATTCCGGCAAGGGCCATTTCCTGGTGGGAGACATGAACCTCAGCGAGCTGGTGAAAGAAAACGCCCACATGCTCAGGACGGCCATTTCACGGACCGTCACGCTGAGACTGGAGCTGGAGGAAAATCTTCCGCCGATCGCCGCCGATGCCGGACAGATTCAGCAGGTAGTGATGAACCTGATCACCAATGCCTCGGAAGCAATCGGCGACAAGGTCGGCGTGGTGGTCATCTCCACCGGCATCATGGAGTGTACGGACGACTACCTGGAGCGCAGCAGTCTCGAGGAAAAACCCCCGGCCGGCCGGTTCGTCTGGCTGGAGGCCTCGGATACGGGCTGCGGTATGGATGAACCGACCAGGCAGCGCCTCTTCGATCCCTTCTTCACCACCAAATTCACCGGCCGGGGGCTGGGAATGTCCGCAGTATTGGGTATCGTCCGGGGGCATAAGGGAGCGATCCTGGTCGACAGCGAGATCGGCCGGGGGACCACCATACGGGTACTTTTCCCTGTCTCGGCGGCAAAAAAGAGGGACGATGCAAAGAATACCCAGGCCGCAACTTCCTTGAGCGGTAAATTCGGCGAAAGTGCAGCCTCCGGGGTGATCCTGGTGGCGGATGACGAAGAGGCGGTCCGCAATATAGGGGTGAAGATGTTGGAGCGGATCGGCTTCCGGACGCTATCGGCCGCGGACGGAGAGCAGGCGGTGGCGTTGTTCCGCGAGCATGCCGACCAGATAGTCTGCGCCATCCTTGATCTGACGATGCCGAGGATGGATGGGGTGGCCACTTTCGCTGAACTGCGACGGATCCGGAAGGGAATCAAGGTGATCCTGGCCAGCGGTTACAGCGAGCAGCACGTGGCGCAGCGGTTCAAGGGTAAGGGTTTCGATGGGTTCATCCAGAAGCCTTTTTCCCTGCAGAGCCTGCAGGATGAGCTCGAGCGGGTGCTCGGGCAATCCGAATGAGCCCGGCGGGATAGGGCGAAATTTATCGTGCAATTCCCAGGGCGAACCAGCGATAGTAATTCTTCGGCGGCCTTGCGGCGAGGAGCCAGTATGACAAGGAAAAGCTTAAAACGCCGGGATTTTCTGCAGGTCCTGGGTGCCGCGGCGGTGGCCCTGCCGGCCGGAGCTCTCGGCCAGGGACGGGCCGCGGACAAGGGTGCGCAGCCGGTCAGGATTGGCATAGAACCGAAGTTCGAGCTGTCGCCGTACCTGTACATGCAGTTCATGGAGCCTCTCGGCGTCACGGACGGCTCCGTGTCTGCGGCCTGGGATTATCTGAACGACCGCTGGCGTGAGGACGTAGTCGAAACCACCCATCGGCTTGCCCCGGCCATGCTCAGATGGGGCGGAATTTTCTGTTCCTACTACCGTTGGCAGGAAGGAGTGGGCCCGCGGCAGCTCAGAAAGCCGATGCTCAATATTCAGTGGGGCGGGATGGAAAGTAACCAGGTCGGGACCCTCGAATTCGTCGACTTCTGCCGGCGGGTGGGAGCCGAACCCCTGGTCTGCGTCAATTTCGAGGCGGAGGAGAGAAAACGGTGGGCAGTCACTCCGCAGGGCGATATCCGGTCCGGCCTGGCGGAGGAAGCCCGCCGCTGGGTGGATTACTGCAACAATCCAGCCAATGCCGAGCGGATCGGGCATGGACAGGCGCAACCCTGCAAGGTCAAGTTCTGGCAGATCGGCAACGAGACCTCCTATGGAAAAGAGGGCTTCGACTGCGAAACCGCGGCCCGCAAGACCGTGGAATTCGCCCGCCGGATGAGACAGGCCGACCCCTCGATTCAATTGATCGGCTGGGGAGACAGCGACTGGGCCGCCCGGATGCTCAAAATCGCCGGAGACCAGCTCCAGTTCCTGGCCTTTCATCACATGTTCAACCCAGACCGGGAGATCAAGGACTCGCCGCTCCGGGGAATCGAATACCGGAAGGACCCGGCCCGGACCTGGGAACACCTGATGAACGCTTATAAAGTCCACGAGGCGCGCATAGTCGAGATGCGGCAGCAGGTTTCGGGAACGAACGTTCCGCTGGCGCTCACCGAGTGCCATTTCGCCCTGCCCGGCCGCAACCGCTGCGAGGTTCTCTCCACCTGGGCGGCGGGTGTCGCGGATGCCAGGCTGCTGAACGTACACGAGCGCCACGGTGACATCCTGAAGATCGCCACCCTCGCCGATTTCTGCGGCACCCGCTGGCAGGTCAACGCCGTCATGATACCGGTGCCGGGAGGCCAGTCCTACCTGATGCCGGTGGCGCTGGTGATGCAGCTCTACCGCCGGCATACGGGGGAGAAAGCGCTGGAAGTGGTCTCCGCCCCGGCTGCGCTGGATGTCACCGCCAGCCGGACCGGCAGCCGGGTTTACCTGCACGTGGTCAACACCGACCGGACCGCCGCGGTCAGCTCCAGGCTGGCGGTCGACGGCAGCCGGATCGTATCGGGAAGAGCGTTCGAGCTGGCCGCCGACCCGACGTTCGAAGTCATGGACACCACCTGGAAAGAGCTGGCCGTACAGGAAAAAGCCGTCCCGGCCGATCTCTCCTGGACCTTTCCGCCGGCGTCCGTCTCCGCGCTCGAACTGGACATCGAGCAAGCCTGAAAGGGAGGTCGTCATGCCCGGCGAAAAAAAGTCGCGCCGTGGTTTCATTAAAACAGTCGGAATCGGCGCTACCACGATCCCGGCGCTTTTCTCCGCGCTCAGAGCCGAAGACAAAGGCGGGGAAACTCTCGATAAGAATTTCCTGATCGACCGCCCCGAGCTGACTCTCGAATGTATAAACAGCCGGGCCGAACGGCGGCTTTCCTTTCAGAATTTTCACGGTTCCCCGCAGGCCTGGCGGGAAGCCTGCCGGGCAAAACTGGCTGAGCTGATAAGCGTGTCTCAGTCTTCTCCAGGCGAGGTGAAAGAGCTGCGGCGCACGGTGCACCGGGGAGTGGAAATTCGCGCCCTGGTCATGCAGGCCGGTCCCGGCCTCACCCTGCCGGCCTACCTGCTGCTTCCCGGCAGGCAAGCTAACCCGGCCAAGGGATTCCTGGCGATCCACGGCCACGGCCAGGTGGAACCGCTGATCGGATTCGAGGACGATGCCCATCACGGTTTCGGACTGGAAATGGCCCGGGCCGGCTACGCGGTGCTGTGCCCTGAGCTCCGGGGGTTCGGTACCCTGCGGAACCTGACTTTCGGGAAGGAAGGCTACTGGCTGGATTACTGGGACCGGGCCCGGGGCAGGCAGTTCACCCTGGTCACGGATGACTTTCTGTATGGAAGAACCCTGATCGGCCGGCACGTGGAGGACCTGCTGCGCTGGGAAAACTGGTTCTGCCGGTCGCAGGGACTGAAGGAAGTTGACGTGGCCGGATTATCGTACGGGGGGGACCTGGCCCTGGCTTACCCGGTATTCAGCAGCCGGGTGCGAAAAATATTCGCCAGCGGTACTCTCGGCTCCTTCAGTGCGATCTTTGCCCGCTGCTACAACGCTCCGGCCCATTGTATCCCCGGCGTCCTGGCCTGGATGGACCGCAGCGACATCGCCGGGCTGAACGCCCCCCGGCCGATCGCCCTGCACTACGGCGAGCTCGATACTCCCAGCCCGCAGAACTCCTCCGCCTCGTACAACGAAACGGTCCAGCCGGCGGTCGAGGAGCTGAAAGCGATTTACCGGGCCTTCGATGCCGGGGATAATATCAGGCTGATGGTGTCAGCGGGGAAAAAGCACGAAATGGACATCGGAGAGCTGAAAGCGTTTTTTGCGGGCTGAAAGCCGTTGCGCAGATTCCTGTATTTCTCCAAACCGCAAGCCGGGTTGGAATGCGGGCGACCGGCCGGTCGCCCCTACGGAATTTTTCCTCCCTCGGACGAGGGCAGACACAAGGTTCGCCCCTACGGTTCGCCCGGAGCAGAGCTTCGGGGAATTCTGTTCGATTACAATTCTATCGACTCTCCCGGCCTGGCAGCGTAAGCCTTGCCGTTGACCGTCACCCTTGCGATCCCCGCGGCCGGAGGCACGTGCAGGACGACTTTCGCCGGCCGGCTCCGGTATTTCGGCTCGAACCAGACTTTCAGCACCCGGTCCCGGGCGTTGAGTTCGAAGGCGAGAGTCACCGGCCCGAATTCGGTGGGCAGGTTTTCGAACTTAGTTTCGAAGCCGTCTTTCAGCCAGGCACTCGGCGCCAGCCGCAGCAGATGCAGCTCGCCCGGCTGAATAGTTTCATCGACCGCCGCCAGGCGCACTAGGTCGACCAGGAGGGGCGAGGCGAAGACGTTTCCGTAGATGCCGTGGCGGGTCTCACAGGAGATGAAGGTCTGATCGGAAAGGGCGCCGGCCAGCAGGCTGTAGAGACCCTCAAGGTAGCGGGGGCGGTCGCCGAGCTGCCAGGAGTGGTAGACGTTCCAGCTGTAGCAGGGCTCGCAGCTCGAAATCTCGTGCCTGAGCACCGGCCTCTGCCAGCAGTTTTTCTGCGGGTCGAAGAGCCTGGTGTACGGCCCCTCGCGAAAGAAATCCCGTGTGTCTTTCATCAGCTCGTCATCCGCCGGCAATAACCCGCACCAGACCAGAAACAGCGGGCCGGCGTCCAGGTAAAAGGAGTGGGTGACGTCCCCGCCGGCGGAAAGGGACACCGGTACGAGCTGGCGGGACTGCCCGCTCCGGTCTCTCCAGCGGGGCGACTTCCCGGCCGCCTCGCGCAAGGCCCGCACGAACGTTTCCCGGTACTCCCGGGCTTCCTCGGCAAACTCCCGGGCCCGCGGATGGCCGATCCGCTCCAGCAGCCGGACCGCGGCGGCCAGGCCCTTGTAGTTCCAGCCGACGTTCCAGACCGATTGCGTGCTCACCCTGCGGTCGGTGTCGACCGCCGGCGGCAGCACTCCCTCCACTCCCTCGTGGCCTTTCTGCGCCCGCGCCTGCTTGAGGAAATCGCAGGCCTCGATCACCGGTTCCTGCCAGCGCTCGATGAATTCATGGTCGCCGGTCAGGAGGGCGTGCCTGGCCACTTCGTAGAGGACCGCGCCGTGGTCGGCCAGCCAATCGATGGAGGTGAGGGACTTGGGTGAGGAGAAATAGCCGGGATGCAGCTCGTAGCTGGGGCCGGGCGGCTTTATCGTACCCTGGTTGGTCCGGAAAATCTCCAGGTGCCGTTCCACTACCGCGTGATAGCCCAGGTTGTCCAGCAACATGTGGGAGACCATGGAGGTGGGGGTGGGCCAGAGGCGCGCGTAAGTCCAGGAGCCGGAAAGGAATGAGTACTCCCCGGTCAGGGGATTTTTTTCAGCGATGATTTCGGCGAACTGGACGCTCCGGCGGATCGCCTGATCGAGCGGTTCCTCGGGCGTCTCGATCCGGGCCGCGGTTTCGGGCCTGGTGCTCCAGAAGCTATCGCATTCGGCCAGGGCCCCCTCGTAGCTCAGGCGCATTTCCGCCTCCAGTTCGGAACGCCCGGCCGGGATCATTGGAACCAGCAGGTCGAGATGGCTGCCTTCCCGGGCCGGCAGGGTGAGAGTGAGATAGTAATCTCCCCCCGGCCCGGGCTTTTTCCCAGGAGCTGAAAAGGGTTCCCGCCGGGTAAAGCTCGACCTCACCGAATCCGCCGGGAGCACGGCCAGGCGCACCCGGCCGTCGTCTTCGTTTAGCAGAAAGCCCTCACCTGTCACCCGCTCCGCGGTCAGTTTCCGCGGGTAGGCCGACCGTTCCGGAAACACCTTGAGGTTGTTTTCGACCTCCATGCTCGTGCGCACGTGGACCGCTCCCAGGTGCAGGATGAAGCTGCAGCCTGCGGGGGCCTGGATTTCATCCACGGCGGCGATGGAAAGCCGGACCCAGGCAAAAAGCGGCTCGATACCAGTCACGACCTCTTTTCCACCCGGCACGTGGGCGAAGACCTCCTGGCGCAGGACCAGGCCCTCCCGGAGCCGCCATTCGGTCCAGAGTACGGGCGCGGCGCTGTTTTCCCAGCCCTGAAGGCCCAGGCCCATATCCGGCGTCTCGCTCATCTGATAGGACTCTCTGCCGGGAGGTTCCGGTATCAGGCTGTCAACCGATGGGGTGATGGTGAGCTGGAGGTCGTGGCCGGCCCACTGTCCGGTGACTTCCCGGCCCTGGGGGTGCGGATGGGCGATCAGGGTGCCGTTGTAGAGCACGTTGAACCGGAACAGATGGTTCTTCCAGCCGACCGGCGTCCAGACGTTTTGCTGGTCCGGCCACCAGGCGCGCGCAGTCAGCGCATCCGGTTCCGGTGTGAACTCCGCCGGCCCGGCCGCCGGCTTTTCCCGGCAGGCCGGGGCCAGGATGCCGAGGCACAGTAAAACCAGCCGGGTGGATAGGCGTCCGATAAAGCCCGGCGTGGAGACATTCTGTTTTTCGTTCATCGTTCACCTCGAGGTTTTTTTCTTGAATTTATCGTTTATCTTTCCGGGCCGCAGGCGAGGCCAGGATACGCTCCATGAACAGCGCATTCAATTCGGCGCCCTTTTCCGCAGTCATCTCCCTGCCGAACGTCACCCGCCCGTCAGGGTTTTCCTCGATGGACCACTCGATCCGCTTGTACTCCGTCCGGTAAAGGCGGGTCGGCACGGTGATCGAGAAATTGCCCCGGTAGGTGGGGAACCATCCGCCCAGGAGGTAGGCCAGGGCGCAGAGGTCGGCCAGGTGCGGATACTGGCTGTGATCCGGCTTGTTCTCGTACCAGAGGTCAATCGCCCGGGCCAGGTAATCGGCAGAGGGCAGCCCGGCCCGGCGGATACGCTCCACCTCTGCCGGGCCTACCGTGACCGCCGGACTGATGTTCCGGGCGCTCAGAAACACCCACGGCACCTCGGAACGAAGAGTGATGGCCGCCGCCACCGGGTCCACCTCCAGGTTATGGCTGGTGACTATCCCTTTGAGCCTGGCGGCTTGTTGCGGAAAGCGCACCAATAGCTGCCCGACGTTGGTCATCGAGCCGAAAGTGACGAGATAGACCTGGTCCGGGTACTTATCGGCCAGCCGGGCGATCAATTCATCGGCGCGGAACTGGCTTCCGGCCGGTAGTCCTTCTTCAGCTGGCGCAAGCTCCCGCTGGGTCAGCCCCCCGCTGCCCGGCCAGGGAGGGTAATCCGGCAGCGGCATGTCCCAGACATAGCCGGCGGCGACCGGGATATCGGGCCGTCCGTAAAGCTGAGTGAGTTTTCGGGTGATCCGGGAGCGGGCCGCGACGTCGCCGTCCACCACGGTGATCGCCAGAATTTCGAATTCGGGGGAATTGAGCGCGAAAGCGGTCACCAGGATGTCATCGATATCCTCGCCGATATCCGTATCGATGATAATTTTTATCCGGTCGGATTGGCCGGGGCTTTGCGCCGCCATGCCGGCGGGATTACCCGACAGAAACAGGACGTAAAAAATCAGTGCCGGCCAGCCCGGGAGCGGTGACAATCTTGCCAATTCGGGCGTCCTTGTCGAGATTGTGAAAAGGTAAATTATCGAGGCTGCCGATCCCCGATGTTTCTGTTTGCGCGTTCGTCTTAAATTAATCCGGGCCTCGCCGGCATAAAGGCTATTATTGCCGACAATTGAGTTTCGGGCTGGCACAGCTCGGTACAGGGCGAACCCGGGAATGTAAAATCCGCCGCCGGACTGGTCGTGAGTAATTTTAAGAGCCGGTCAGGACTTTTTCAGAAACCTTTGCAGGCCGTAGAGTTCGATTGCGTTTTCCCGCAGGATGCGCCCGGCGATGTAGAGAGCCTCTTCGGGCGACAGATAGCCGCTTTCAACTTTCCGGCTGAGAACATCGGTCACGACCCGGCGGGTCATCACCGCGTGCCCGTAGCTGCCTTCCAGGAACATGCAGTCCCCGCCGAAGAGGTTGATCTTGGTCACCGGCAGGGTTTCGATCCAGTTGTTCAGCCACTCTTCCGCCACGCTCAGCGAAAAAACCGGCATCAGGCACATGTCCACGTATACGTTGGCGTAGTTTTTCGCCATGGCGGTCAGCTCTCCCATGTAGGGAAAACCGCCGTGGAACAGGACGAACTTCGTCCGGGGGTACTTCTGGATCAGGTTCAGGAGCAGGATGGGCCGGGAGTTGGTGATATCGTTGCCGGGGCCGAGCTGGGCGCCGGTGTGGACCTGGACCGGCAGGCCGCGCTCCCCGGCCAGGCGGACCACTTGGTGCATCATGAAATCCTCGAACGGCTTGCGCTCCGGCCGGTCGAGCGGGCGGACGAGAAGCTCGGCGAAAATCCGTTCCGCCGCCTCGCGCGGAGTCTCCTCGAAATAGATGCTCCGGTCGTAGGCCAGCGCGGATTTGAGGCCCACGTAATAGCCGAGCGTCTGGATCCGGTCGAAAGCCTTCTCCAGCGCCGCCAGAAAATCCCCCAGCGACCTGATCTCGACCCCGTAGGCGGCCGCAATGGCCTGGATATCCTTGGGCGAGGGCTGGACGAAATTGTCCTCCAGGGTGAAATCGTCGAACCGCTTGACCAGCACCGTGCCGGGCGGCGGCCCGCTGTTCAGGCTGGTGTCCACCCAGACTATCTTGTCCAGCAGGAGCAGCTCGATCCCGGCCGCAGCATGGAGGATTCTCCGGCGTATTCCCGGTTGGTCGGACTCGATTATCCGCCGGTTCAGCTCGCGCCAGGTCCGGCTGTCGATGTCCGGCACGCCGTGCAGGTCCCGGGCGGCAATCCGCAGCGGCATGGAATAGGAAGTGTATTTGGCGGCATCCCAGTAAGGGGCCAGCCTGGCCCAGCGTTCCTCGGGAGGGTTGGCCCGGTCGCCGATGAACCGCCGGTCCGCCTCCGACAGCCCTGCGGCCATGAGGTCGGAGTCAGTGTTCTGGGTGAAGCCCCAGGGCTGGACGATCCAGAAGAAAAGATCGGCCCCATGGCTCAGGCGCAACTGTTCGCTCGCCTGATGTTCGTGGGTGTCGATCAGGCGGATCGAATCGACGGCGGCTTTGATCCGCTGGTAGACCTTCGAATGTGCCATGTCAGTCTCATTTTCCAGGTGCAAGGGATTTGCCAGCAGAGCGCCGGATAGAAAGATAGCGGCTGGCAGAACTGCGGTTAAGGCCTTCCGGCAGGCAATCGGCATAATCCTCTCCTGAACGGGCGTTCGGTTCAGCACCCCGGATACCAGCGCACGGCGTTGTCGTGGAAGATTTTTTTCAGCACCTCCAGGGGCAGGTCGAGTCCCCGGCAGGTGTAGCCCTTTCTGACTTCATCGACCACGACCTCCTCTCCGGTGGCCAGGTAGCGGTAATCCAGCTCGTAGACCCGTTCGAAGCGGGCCAGTTGTTCGACGAGGCTGGCGCCGCGGTCGTCGATCAGGTTGTCGGTCCCGTAGAGGAGCCGGTCCTGGAAGCGCAGGATAAACCTGATCACCTTTTCCCGGTCCTGGACGGCCAGGTGCACTATCCGGCCCGCCAGGTCGACGGCGAAATTGGGATAGCGCTCGAGCCTGGCGGCCAGCTGGTCCACGTCGTACTCCAGGCTGCCCAGGTGGCAGCCCACTACTCGCAGCCCCGGCCGGCGCGCCAGCAGCCTGTCCCGCGAGTCGATCTGAGCCCAATAGCCCGACACCTGGGGCAACTGGAAGCCGTGGTAGCGGGGGAACTGGCGGTAATAGTCCCGGTCGCCTTCGATGGTCATCGATTCGAGCGGGAGCCAGCAGTTGCGCGGCTCGCCGATATGAGCCACCAGGGTCTTGCCCCGCTTCCAGACCAGCTCGAATACCGGGTCCAGCCGGCGGTCGTCCACCATCACGAAGCTCGAATCCGGGTCGCGCAGGACCATGCCGAAATCTTTCCAGACTTTCACCGCCACCGCGCCCTGCTCGAATCCCCGCTCGATCCGGGCCAGGGTCGAATCCAGCCAGTGTTCGCCGCCCCAGCCGTTCAGGGGGAAGGACACCGACCAGCTTATCCGATCCGGGTAGCGGGTGTGGAAGCGCCGGGCCAGACGGAGCTGTTCGGCGAGGTCGTCCTGGCCATCCAGCTCGTAGGTGCAGATGTCGAACCACTTCAGGTTGTGCCGGGCCAGCATGGCCAGGAAAAGCTCTTCTCCGCCCTCCGGGAATCCCATCAGGTGCGCGTGGGCATCAATTTTGGGCAGCGCTCTCAAGGCCTCGATCTTCGCGGCCCAGTCTCCTGCCTGTCCGGCGGCGGGATTTTCGGCGGGAGGGGAAGCGACGGTTGCGGCGGCTATCAGGACCGCAATGGCGGCGAATCTTCTGGCGGTAATAAGCGGCGGTGTTTTTTTCACCGGGCTCTCCTGCCGGCTTTCGGAAGAATGGATTTATCCGGGAAACATCAGGAGTGCAGGTCATACGGCCTGCGCGGTTATACATATTTCAGGTCACGGTCCAGGGTCTGGGGTAGAGGTCGAGGTAGTGCACCTCGAGCCCGGGCCAGACGGCTTCCAGCGACTGACGACCAATGACATCCAAGGCGGTAATCGTCTCACTTACTCTTCCGGTGAGTGATCCTCGCCAGTTCGGCCCGGTTTTCCTGGATTTTCCGGGCGGTGGCTGCAACCAGACGCACGTTTCGCTCCTGAAGCAGGACATCGTTGGGGAGGGTGATGTGCCGCTTCAGGCTCACCTGTTCCGCCACCGGGCAGCGGACCTGGCTGTAGTCCATCAAGCCCTGGTAGTAGCCGCAGCTTACCGGGCAGCCGGTCCGGTCGAAACTCATCTGGCTGAAAGCGGGCAGCTGGTAAACCGGGACCTTGTAGCCCACTCCCAGCCCAGCGCCCTCGGCGGCCATCGCTTCCAGGAACCGGTCGCGGCTGATGCCGAATCGGTCCTCATCGAAACGCAGCACGTAGAAATAGTAGCCCCGCTGAGTGATCCGGCCGTCCCGGGCGAGGGGTTCCAGGCCGGGCAGGCCCTCAAGCTCCCGGGAAAGAATCCCGGCGTTACGCATTCTCTTTTCCGTCTGCTTCTGCAGCTTGCGGAGCTGGGTGCGCAGGATTGCGCCCTGAAATTCGGTGAGCCGGTAGTTGGGGCCGACAGTCGTATGTTC
>JAZDIG010000538.1:0-3030 GCA_043805105.1 Candidatus Glassiibacteriota bacterium
GCAGGTCCTTGACTACCCAGCCCAGGTGCGAAACCTCTCCGAACCGCAAAATTCCCTCCCCCCCCCCGCACAGATGTCCCGGACTGACACTTGCGACCGCGCCGGCCAAGGGCAGGGCGACCGTGGCCAGGAAACTTCTCCGGCTTATCGAATCGGCTGAATTCTTCATAAACCTTACCTCCAGTCTGGCAGCTCCCTCCGTCCGTACCCCGTATGTCCCGGAGCAAGACATTGCGCGAATGAGTCCGCAGCATCTCCATCTTACCGGTTTTCCAAACCTAAATCAACCACTTTGTGGCCCGGAACGGCCGCGGCAGTCAGTCGGCGCATTGTCACGGCCTTCTGCGCTGCTGCCGCTATTTTGGTTGACAGGCAGGATACCGGCGGTTATCTTTTTTGCCGGTTTTACTTTACACGAAAATGACCCGAACCCCGGATTCGTATTTGCTGGGAGGATAAGATGGACATCTTCGAATTCGCAATGCAGATGGAAAAAGACGGCGAGGCTTACTACCGTTCGGTATCCGACAGCGTGGGCGAAAAGGGAATCAAGACGATAATGAACATGCTGGCCGATGAAGAGGTGCGGCACTATGAGGTACTGAGCGAGATGAAGACCAGGACTCCCAAGCTGCCCGGCACCGGCATCCTCACCAACGTCAGGAACATCTTCGCCGAAATGCGCAATTCCGGTGAAAAGCTCAACCCGAAGCTCGGCCAGGCCGCAATGTACCGCAAGGCCCAGGAACTGGAAAAGAAAAGCCAGGTCTTCTACGAAGAAAAAAGCCGGGAAGTCAAGCTGCCGGAACAGAAAGAGCTTTTCGACAAGATCGCCGAGGAGGAAAGGCGGCACTATTTCATCCTGGAGAACATCATCAATTTCATCAGCCAGCCGGATCATTGGCTGGAAAATGCCGAATTCAACAAGCTGGAAGCTTACTGACCGGTTCAGCCGGACTGAATCGAGCGAAAAGACTGCGGCACCCCCGGCGATCGGCCGGGGGTGTTTTTTTGGCGGCGGCCAGGGTTATTCATTCACTCGATAAAGCCTTACGTCTCTCCCACTGCGCCGGGGCCGGGAGCCGGAATAACTGCCGTGCCGCGGGATTTCGCGCCGAGAGTTGCCATCAAACGCCCGGTTTCCGCCCATTCTCCATTCTCTCCATACTAAATTTGCTTTGAAAACCAATCTCAATTATATTCTGTTCCAGCCGCCGGAACATTATTGGCAGATGATTTGTCCAGGTTTTTTTCCGGCGGCTGAGCGACTTCGAAAACTTTAAACCGCACGCACGGCTGGAGCGGCATGGCCAGGAGAATCGATCCGCGGTTCACCCAGAGCGAAGGCGTCAACGTCTATACCGGCAACGAGCTGCTGGTCAAGGGCGCGCTGGAGGCCGGGGTGGCACTCTATTCGAGCTATCCCGGGTCGCCGGTGGCCGAAACCCTGGACGTGATCCGCGCCAACGCCGACCTGTTCCTGGAACTGGGCCTGGAGGCGGTGGTGGCGAACAACGAGGCGCTGGCCGCCGCCCGGGTCAACGGCTCGCAGGCGCTCCCCTTGCGGGCCTGCGCTATCATGAAAAGCGTGGGCTTCAACGTGGCGCTGGACGTGTTCGAAACCAGCAACCTGGCCGGCGCCAACCCCGGGGGCGGGGCGGTGGTGATGGTCGGGGACGACCCGCACTGCTCGAGTACCCAGACGCCGGCGGACTCGCGCTACAAGGCCCGCTCGATCTTCATGCCGGTGGTGATGCCGGCCACCTGGCAGGAGTTGAAGGATTGGGTGGAGCTATCTTTCCGGCTGTCGGCCGCCGCCGAGCTCTACATCGCCTACCTGATCACCACCGCCCAGGCCGATGGCGGCGGCACGGTGACAGTGGGACCGAACAAGAAACCGGCGATCAACACCCTCTCCCGCTTCGACCTCGACACCGCCCGGCTCGACCTGAGCCGCCGGGTGATGATCCCCCCGGCCAGCTCGCGCGCGGAGGTGCACATGCTGGAAGTGCGCCTGCCCAAAGTGGTCCGCACCGCCCGCGAGCTCGGCCTCGACCGGCTGATCGGTTTCGAGCCGGGCCGGCGCTATCCGATCGCTTTCATCGCCGGCGGACCCAACTACCTCTACCTCGAAGACGCCCTCGCCGAACTGGGCCTGGCCGGCCGGGTGCCGGTTTTCAAGCCGGGTATGATCTGGCCCATGGACCCCGGGCCGGTGGTCGAGCTGGCGAGAGCGGTGGAGACGATTGTGGTGGTGGAGGAGAAGGGGCCGTTCACCGAGGACCAGGTAAAGGTGATCCTGCACGATGCCGCAGCCCGCGGCGAGCTGGACCCGGCCGGCCGGCCCAAAGTGATCGGCAAGACTTTCCCGGACGGCGCGGAATGCTTCCCGGCCTCCAGGGGACTTTCGCCGTCGCAAATTATCAGCACCCTCGGCAGGCGTCTGGCCCAACTGTTCCCGGACCTGGCCGGCCGGATCGAAGGCGAGGTGCGGCTTACCCAAGAGATCGCCGGCTACACTGTGCAGAGCCCGGCCCGGGCCGCTACTTTCTGCGCCGGCTGCCCCCACCGCGACACGGGCAACCTGCTGATGGACATTATCGCCGATGTGAGCCGGCCGGAGTACATGGCCGCCCTGCACGGCAGCGACCGGCCGCAGGATTTAGTGGTCCACGGCGACATCGGCTGCTACTCGATGTTCTCCGGAATCTGGGAGAGCCGGCTGATGCACGACATGAGCGCGATGGGCCAGGGCCTGGGAGCGGCCGCCGGCCTGGCCCCGTTCGTAGTGAACAAAAGAACGGTGATGATCGGCGATTCCACCTTCTTCCATTCCGGGCTGGCCGGGATCAGCGACCTGGCGCGCCACGACAAGGACGTGCTGGTCTTCATCCTCGACAACGACACCACGGCCATGACCGGCCAGCACCCCACCCCCGGCAACGATACCGACCTGCTGGGCCGGCCGGCCGAGGCGCAGGACATCGGGAAGGTGGTGCGCGGCATAGTCGGCCCGAGGGTCCCGGTGGT
>JAZDIG010000539.1:0-3465 GCA_043805105.1 Candidatus Glassiibacteriota bacterium
CCCTCCCGCCCCGCCATTGGGAACCCCCCAAAACCCGGGAAACATACCAGGTCCCGCGGGGCGGTTCGCGAACCGCCCCTGCACAAAAACGCCCCGGCCGACCGCAGGGGCGGACTCCTGTGTCCGCCCCCCTGGGGCCCACCGGTCGCCCGGATTTTTCACGGCATCAGCATCAAGTACAGGATCACCACCAGGGTCAGGCCGAACCCCGTACCCAGGCACAGCCAGCCCAATTTGTCGCGACTGCGGCCGCTGTACCATATCACGATCCCGGAAACCGCGAACACGATCGAGGCCGCGCTGGCCGCATCGTAGAAAAACGACCAGAGCACGTAAAGCCAGCCGCCGAAATAGCCGAGTATCCGGTGGAAGCCCACCATCATGCCCCGGAATCCCCCGTCGCTCACCGTGATCTCTACCGACCGGCGGTCGGCCGACACCATCGCCTCGGTGGCAACTCCCGGATGGTAAAAATTGTAGCGCGTCCGGCCGTCGTTCAGTCTGCGCGGCGGCTGCCTCTTGCCGCGCAGGCCGTAATGCTCCTGGATGTATGCCGAAATTGCCAGCGAATCAACGGGGCCGTTCCAGGAAAACGATTCGCTGCGGACTTTTTCTACCGGATCCGCCTCCGTAAAAAGCGAATGATTGATCATCACGAAGCCGCTGAAATAATAGATCACCATGAACGCGAACAGGCTCAGGCCCGAATAAAGATGTATCTTCTTTATCGTCTCTTTCATCTCTACCCCCAGATCCGCATGTAAAACATCATCAGCACACCGCCCAGCCCGATTATGACGAATAGCGCCCACTCCAGCCGCTTTTTATCCAACTGGCAGCCCCAGAAGTAGAGGCCGCTGACGGCGGCGAACACCACGAACAGGGCGCAGACCTGGGTATAAATCGGCCAGATTTTTACCAGGGAGCTGGCATTGGGGTAATGTCCGAGGGCGTGGAGGCCGGTGTAGATCTGGAAAAAACTCCTCCTGGTTTCCTTTACCGAGGCGTGGGTACGTTCCGGGTTGACGCTGATCTCGTAGCCTTTGCCGGGACCGCCCACTTCAAAAGTAAAGCTGTTGTCCCCGGCGCGCTGGAAGCGCCACCAGGGGATCCAGCCGGCCAAGCCCAGGCCGTCGCGCACTCTTTCGGCCAGCAGGGTGTCGTTCGGGGTTTCCTGGACGCTCAGGCTGGCTTGCCAATCCACCTGGCGTTCGCCCCAGTTCTGAAAGGGAAAGTGGTGGTTGAACTGCAGGGAGCTGTACCCGAAAATGATCAGGTAGCTGGCGCACAACAGCCCCCCGTAGACGTGAATCCGCGAAATGACCTTCCTCATCGCCCCTCCTCGATGGCTACACCGTGACCACTCCCTGAAAAACGCTCAATCCAGCTTCTTTATCATGGCCGCCAGGTCGGATTTGAACGACGGCGAGGTGAAGACCAGCACGTTGCCCTCCGACTCCACCTGTTCGCTTCCGGTCCACTCTCCGCCGGCCGGGTCGTACCAGCTAATTTCGAAGCGGCCGGGCCAGGTCCAGACGTAGATTCCGGCCTGGGCAGGGCTGTCGTAGCCGGTGTAGTGGTGAAGATACATCACGGTGACCCGGCCGTTGGAGAGCGCGTAGCGCGCCACGCCGTCGCCTCCGCCGTAGCCGGTCATGGCCGGCCGCAGGTCCGCCGGCAGGCCCTCGGCGAAAGCGAAGAAATTGCGGAAATACTGACGAGCCTCGGGACCCAGGTAGGCATTCGAGTTGCCGCCCTGGTTCCCCGGCAGGGTCTCGATCCCGCCCATGCCCCAGAAAGTGATCGCCGATTCGTTCATGAAGGCCGTCCAGACCGCCACCCGCCATTTGTCCGGGTCGCGGTTACTGAGAGTCCCACTGTTACCGAATTCGGTGAAAACCACCGGCTTGCCGAAACTCTTCAGCCGGGCGAATTCCCGCGCCAGGTCCGGCTCCGTCTCCCAGGCCGGCACCCGCATGTAAAGGTGCGGCGCCAATACCTCGCACCAGGCTGCCTGCGGCCTTTCATAGCTGTCGGACTGCAGGTGGCCGTAAGGATCGATCTCCCGCACGAAGGCGGCGATCTCCGCCAGCCAGGCGTCCGGCACGTAGACGTCCTCGTTGAAAAACTCCCAGATGTCGGTATAACAGCCGTAGCGGGCCACCAGGTAGCGCAGGTAGTGCTTGACCGCCGCCAGCGATTCCTCGTTGCGCACGTCCTTCCAGCCCTCCATGGTCCGCACCGGCCCGAAGATCGTGGTGTCGTGCGTCCAGAGACTCATGTCCTGGAACGGGATCAGGATCGTCGCATAGCTCCGTTCGGCCAGCAGGGTGAAGGTGTGGTCGAGCAGACGGGAGACGTCCAGGTCGTAGCGGTAAAGGCCCAGCCCGTCTTTCATGATCTCCCGGGCGCAGCCGCCGCGGGTGCCGGTGCCGAGCTGGATGCGGAAGAGGTTGGCCGCTCCCCGGAAAGTGTCCAGATATTCCGCCATGGGTACGACCCGCCATTCACCTTCGCCCCGACGGGGGCCGTCCAGCCCGGCCCGGTCGTGGCCGCATTCCTGTATGCCGATCGCGTAATAAGGCGTGCCGTCCTCGTACTGCAGGCGGTAGGGATTCACCGGGCTGCGTTCCAGGAAACCGCGGCCGCGGGAGCGGTCCTCGCCCTCGCAGATAAGTTTACTTTCCGCTGCCGCCACGCTGCGGCCCTTGCAGGTCAGGCTCAGCCGGACCGTCCATTCCCCGGCCGCGCGCGGCACGAACCGGAAGCGCCAGGTCGAATCGCCGTCGTAGAAACCGTCCAGACTCACCGGGGACGAATTCCCCGGCCCGGCCAGCACCGCCTCGGCAGTCACATCGGCGAACGGGTTGTCGACCGGTCCGGCGTAATGGAGCTCGAATTCGGCCAGTCCCATCCGGGGCACGGTCAAGGGAGCCTGTCCGGGTGCATCGTCCGCGGTACAATGGACGAGCCCGGCCGAAAGCGACAGAACGAGGCAGAAGCGTATAAGGGAGGGCATGGAGGTTTCTCCGGGAGTATGGTGTGCAGCTTGATTGGGAATTAATAAAATATTGGGTGAATTATATAAACACGATGGCAGGTTCTAAAGCCGAACCGGAGCCGGCGCCTGCTGGTTAAACCTGCTGGATCGAATCTTGTTACGCAGATTGGCTTACCTGTAATGGCCGGCCGGCCGGATTCAATCTCTTTCCCTCTCGCGATCGGCTTTACTGAACCGCAGGGTCCTGAGCTGGCTCATGAAAAGCTGCGGATTTGTGGGGCTGACATAAATCGACTCCTTATCGGTGATCAGCTTCACGCCATCGGTGAACCGGTTGCAGAATCCCCGCCGGCCGATCCCCCAGCCCAGTACCCGCCAGTTGAACCGCTTGCGGCTGATCTCCTTGATCCGGACCAGAGGCAGGCTGCCCCGGAAAAGGCCGCTTTTCAGGGCGAGCTTTTCGC
>JAZDIG010000540.1:0-5187 GCA_043805105.1 Candidatus Glassiibacteriota bacterium
TTTGCCGGCCTGGATAAGTTTTTGATAGAAGTTGCGGATATATGGATTATGTCTGGAGGCGACGATAGTCGCCATATAGAGGGCTTTACGGACATCGGCTCTGCCGCCACTGATCATGCGTTTGCCGCGGAGTTTACCGCTACGCTAAGGATAACACCCTGCATGTGATTCGGCGTAATCATGGAGAAATTAAATTGAGTACAACGTAACCATATTTTAAGAAGCCTGTACTTAGGCTTAAATATCTCTGACAAAATAACGCAAGGCAAAGGCCGCAGGAACTGCTGGTCCTGCGGCCTTTTTTTCTCCGGAATTACGGCTGCCGCTGATTTTTCGCCTCTCTGCTTCCAGCCTGCCGTATGATTGCCGCAAAACTGCCGCAGGTATCGTCATTTACTTACCGGCGAGAGTGGCAGTATAATAAAAGAAAACTTCGAGAAGTCATCGAAAGCTTATCCGAGGGAACCGGAAGATGACCAGGCAGGAACTCGCCGCCAGGGTGAAACAAATGCGCAGGCTGCGCTCCTGGTCCCAGTCGCATCTGGCCGAGGCGGCAGGGATCGACCTGCGCACCGTGCAGCGGCTGGAGCGGGGCGGAAACTGTTCGCCCGAAACGCTCCTAACGGTGGCCTCCGCCTTCGATGTGGACGTACTGGAATTCACCGCGGTGCTTTACGGCTCAACCGAAAGCGTACCGGAAGAACAAACCGGGAGGTCTGAAATGAAAAGATGGCAATTCCCCGAGACGGCCGGCCGGAAGGTGCTGCTGGCGGGTGCGGTTTATCTCTGCATTCTGTTCGGGTTCTGCGTTTACACGGGCTTCGCCTGGAGTGAGCTCTACCAGAACCGGCCGCCTTCCAGGACCCTGACCAGTATGAGTGAGGATGAGTTGATAGAAGTGTTCGACGCCAAGTACCGGCAGAGCTACGAAGATTACCACTCGTTTTTCAGACCTTTCCTACTGGGCCTGGGCCTTTACCTCGGCATCTGGAGCGCCGTGTTCGGACTCTGGCGCAGGCACTGGCTCTGGGGCCTGGGAGCGCTCGCCGCCGGGGGAATCCTTACGGTGGTGCCACTGTCTCTCCTGCCCCGAATGTACTTCCCGTTGGACCAGTATCCCTTGGCCGCGCTCTGGGTGATAGGCAACGCGTTCACGATCGGGGCGAGCTGGCTGCTGGTGACCGTGATCGGCAGGCTGCTGCTGGCGGACCGGGAAGCCAGCCCGGCCTGATATACAAATAATAATATATAATCTTTTGTAGGGGCACGGCAGGCCGTGCCCCTTGTCTTTCGTTCACTCGAAACGGTAAGTCCTTATCTATTTCAAATACTCCCGCACGGTGATTTTCCCCAGGTTGTACCAGCCGTCCGCCATCCGACCCGCGATCGCCAGCTTCACGTGGGCCCGGCGCGATAGCGGCTCGACAATCGCGACGTCGAACTGGTATTCGCCCTCGGCCACGCCCAGCGGCAGGTAAACCGCATCGTCGTAGACTATGTCGCCGGGCAGCCAGTCGCGGATATCGGAATCGGAGATCAGCACCTCGCTGCGGTCCTTGCCGCGCAGCCTCAAGGCCAATGGCCAGTTGCGGTAGGCCGGGGCCACTCCCTTGTTTTCCCACCAGGAGGTGAAGGCGAGCTGGCCGCCGGGCCGCACCAGTTCGGGATAGGTGAACTTGCGCAGCACGAAACGGTAGCCCATTTTCCTGAGCCAATCGTTCACCAGCGGCATCCATTCGGGGGGCACGGGCGAACTCTTGGCGTTGAATGAGCTGATGTGCCACTTGAGGGCCTGGTCGAAAATGTAGCGCACCACCTTTTCATCGTACTTTTGCCTGTTCTGCCAGCTCAGAAAAGTACCGCAGATCTCCATTGTGATCGGCGCCTTTTTCCAGACTTCGCTCATCCCGCTGCGCATGATGTCCTCGGGGTAGACGTCCTGCATATGGCACCAGTCGCCTTGCTCTTTGCGCCAGAAGCCCATGTCTCCCAGGCAGTCGACCCGCCAGCCCAGGTGCCTCATCTGCGGCCCTGTGCCGTTGTTGCTGCCGTCCAGCCAGCTTGCCGATATCGGCAGGCCGCGCACCAGGACCCCCGGGTCGGGCGTATCGCCGTTGAGAGGCTGAAAAATCAGGGGAGTCTTCTTGAAAGCGTCCAGGTAGCACCAGACCAATGCCTGCCAGGTGGCGGGAGTCAACAGGTGGCTGCCCTCGCCCTCGCCCCAGTAACCCACGATCGACACGTCCACCGCCTCCAGTGCCGGGTGGCCGTCGTAGCGTGCGCCGATCTGGCGGATCAGGCCGCCGAAATACCGGAGGTAGAGGGGATTTTCCGGGTCGGTGCGCCACTTGCTGATCGCCAGGTTCTCTTCCTTGCCCACTTTTTCGCGGTACCAGGCCGGCACGTCCCGGTCCGGCCCCTCGCCGTAGGGCGCGATCCGTATAATCAGGGTCTGGCCCCGCTCGGCCGCTGTGCGCAGCGCCCGGTCGAACTGACTCCAGTCGATCACGTCCTCGGCCGGATGTACGTAGCGCCAGTAAACCCGCCAGTAAGCCAGGGTGGTGGGCGGATGGTTCGGGTTGGTCAGGTTGCCGTCGAATGGCTGATATGCGATCGAGTAACCCTCGGTCCAGCCTCCGCCGGCGTTCAGCGTGTCTCCGTTGAACCGCTGGAAGGTCATGAAGCCGATCCCCGGGTTGTAAAGCACGCTGTCGATCTCCTGCGGACGGACTATCGCCTTGCCGGCATCTGGATCGACATTGAAGGAAAACTGCCCCGGGGCCGCACTCGCGACAGCCAGCAGCAGGACCGCGGACAAGAGAAACGAACGCATGGCATGACTCCTGACAAGAGGTTTCGGGATGACCGCGCAAAAGTGGAAATTCCTGCAGGGAAGCACTGCGAAGCTTAAATCCGGTCGCGGGGGAATGTCAAGAATTAGTGTCCGAGGCAGTGGGATATCGAAGCCTGCGGTGGTGGATATTAAAAAGGGAAGCTTTTGGCTCCCCTTTGCTATACGCGGGCACGGCAGGCTGTGCCCCTACGACAGGCCCGGGCATCCTGCTGTAGCGCCCCGATTTTGTCGGGGCTGCGTCCTGATAGGCTCTCGCTCAGAAAAAATATTTCATTTCCGCCCGGCCGTAATGAGTGAAACGGTCGAGCAGGTAGTCGGTGCGGCCGGTGTAGCGCACGTGGATCAACATGTTCGCCCCCGGCTCGATACTGACCGCCGCGGTCGCCTGGTAGCTGGTACCGGGCCTGGCGCTGCCCAGGACGTCCACCAGCAGGAGGTCCACGCCGGCCGGCCCCCAGAGCCTCGCCGCATCCAGTCCCGCCTCCACTCGCCCCTTCTCCCCCACGAAACGGGTGATGCCCGCTCCTCCGGTCAGCCGCGTGTACGCCTCCAGCCTGGCCTGGGCCTTGAATTTCGCCATCTCGACCCGGTAGTTCAACCGCCAGTCGTCAGCCGGACTCGCCACCAGCCGGTTGTCCAGGATCAGCCCGCTGGTCTGCCGCCTGCCGCCGGCCAGGTCCTGCCGGAGCCTGCGGCTGTAGCTCGCGGTCGGGTCCAGCTCGATTTTTTCGGCCAGCGGCAGGCGCAGCTGCAGCCGGACAGTCCGGTCGGCGAACTCCTCGAAGCCGTTCTCGAACCGCCGGTCGAAGTTCGTGTTCCACAATATCTCGAGCCGGCTGTAAATCTTGGGATCGGCCCACTGCACGGTGAGGTCGGAATTGAGCCAGGTCGACTGCAAAAGAGCGTTTTGGCGGTCGGAGATCGCCGAGGGCAGCATCAGGTAGAGCCGCCAGGAATCGTCCAGCAGGCTTTCGCGCCGCATCTGCAGGGTGGTGGAAAAGGCCATCCGGTCTATCACCCGGTGGGTGGAATCGATCCAGGCGGTGAGGTCGAGGTTTTCGCGGGCGGTGACACCGAGTGTGGCGGCCTGGCGCGGGTCGACTTCCGCCGGCAACACCTCCCGCCGGTGCGTACCCTGCTCCTTGCCCACGAATGTGCCGTCCTGCAGGTACTCCCCCTCATCCGGGTAGCGTTCCGGCAGGTAGACCACCCGGTTGCGCAGGCTCGATCCATGGGAAACTTCGTAGACCACGTGCGACTGCAGCGCTCCGCGCCAGCCTCCGCCGGACACCTCGACCCGGCCGGCGGTGCTGGCGGTCCGGCCGACTCCGGCCTGGCTGTAGCTGCGCCGCCTGTGCCCCAGCCGGCCGTTAACGCGGAAAGCGCCTCGGCCCTGGTAGCCGACATCGAGCTGGGCGGCGCGGGAACGGTCGGCGAACTGCCAGACTCCAACAGGCCCGCCGGCCGGGGAAAGCAGGTGGCCGGTGTCGCGGCCCAACAGGTAAAGCTCGGTGCGCAGGCGCGGGCCGAAATCGGCCCCCAACCGATGGCTCACCTCCAGATGCCGGGTCCCGGCGATCCCGCCGGCCAGGTCCGGTGCGGTCAATTCCTCCCGCTCGACCGCGAAACCCGGAGTCAATATCCCCCATTTGAGCTTGGCCTGGGCATTGTCACGCAGGCGGTAGCTGCGGACGGTGACGCCGATAGTGTCGGCCGGGGTGCGGAGGGAATGGACGTCCAGCCTGGTCCAGTTGGCCTGGAACGGGCCCCGGGCCGTGAAATCGAGCCCGTAGAGGCTGCGGTCGGCCCGCTCGCCATTGGTGCGGACCAGCCTGCCCCTGGAGGCGCTGATTCCCAGACCCCGGCCCAGGCCGAGACTCGCGCCGGCCTCCTGCGTCTTTTCTCCGAAAGCCGGCCCGCCCGCCCCGGACTCGAGGGGCAGCAGGTGCCAGCGCCTCTCGAAGTCCGCCTCGTAGCGCCGGCCCTGGAAACTGAACCCCTTTTCCACCCGGGAGCTGACGCCCCAGCCCGAAAGCCTGGCCGGCAGCCCGGCCACTCCCAGCGTGTCGATCCGGACTTCGAGGCTGTGGGCCGACCGGAACGGCTCCCGGGCGCCGGTCAAAAGGTTCAGCGTGCGCCTGAGCAGGGCGGCCTCGCCGGCCAGCGCCACGTGGCTCAGGGGGGAGAGCGTGAAGCTGGCGCCCAGCCGGTCGTCCCGCACCGGCGGAGTCACTTCCCCGGCCGGCTCGTATTCACCGTTGCCCGGGCCGACGTAGACGTAGCCCCTGCGCTCCTGGTCGAAATCGTAGCCGCCGCGCGGCCGGCCCACCCGG
>JAZDIG010000541.1:0-2108 GCA_043805105.1 Candidatus Glassiibacteriota bacterium
TCGTGTTCAGCTCCCGGCCGATTCGTTCCAGCTGAGGCCGCAGGCTTCTCAGCTCGAAAGTCACCCAGCCGTCCTGGCCCAGCTCGCGGCCGACCGCGATGTTTTTCGCCAGCGGCTCGAAAGCTTTCATTTCGTAGAGTCCCAGCCCGCTGTAATAGGGAACCCGGCCCAGGGTAAGCGGCAGATGAGATTTCATCGTCTTTTCAAACCGCTCGGGGTCGGTGGTGTAGTTCATCGGGCAGACGAAATCCAGGATGCCTTCCCCGATCCAGTCCCACCAGACCTGGGCATCGCTTTCATAGGCCCAAGACACTCCGGTGCGCGCCGCCAGGCTCACACAGACATAGGGGTCCAGGGTATGGACGTCCCGGGCGATTTCCCGGGCGCTCGAATGGATCAACTGCCTGCGCCAGTCGAGGTAGACTTCGCGGTAGGGCCCTTCTTTCCAGACTTCCCTGGGCCAGTTGTCCAGTTTCAGCCCGGTCTCCTCGGCGAAACGCTGCCGGCAGCCGTCGCAGTAGCAAAGCTGATCGTTGCTGTAGCGCATGTAGTCGAAATGCACGCCATCGACAGCGTACTTGCGCACCAGCTCCAGCATGGCATCGTGCTCGAGCCGGCGGTTGTCCGGGTGGGAGGGGCACAGCCAGTCGCGGTTCTGATCGTAACCCTGCTCTTTCATCACCTGCGGGTTGCGCTTGCCGTCCCAGCTGTACTGGATCCGGCCTGCCTGTTCCATGGCCGTGGTGAACGAATCCGGGCAGCCGGACATGTACCAGTTGATTCGCCAGACGTGCACCTCGATCCCGTAACGGTGGGCCGCCTCGATACAGAGCGCCAGCTCGTCGCGGTCCGTGGTCATGGGCAGGAACTCGCTGGGATAGCTGGCGGCCCCGCCGGTGCACATGTTGGGAAACACCATGTTGATCCCGGCGGCAGCCAGGGCGGCCATGGTGGAATCCCAGTCGACTCCCCTGACACGGCCGATCCAGGTGCCACGGCCCTCGGCTACGTAGGAAAACGCGGGATTCTCCCCTGCCGAAGGCCCGAGGCTGGAACAGCCGCTAAGATTGATTGTCAAAAGAACAGCAACCCAAGACACGTTCAGGAATTTTGACATGGAGATGCCTCCGGCGTGGGGATTTTTTACTTTCTGAAGACTTGTTTGTGGTAACGAGCTTATTATAGCATGCTGGCGACCGAACCGGAATAGTTTGGCTGCACCTCTCCGGCCGGGGGAAATGAATCTTGATCTGTCACCTGAAAAATGATACCGTTGCCCAGGCGAACCAAGGAAGGCAGTCAGCCGACAGCGACAGCGCCTGCCGGAACTACTACTGTGCGCATGAAATAGTTTGTCTTCATTCAGATTCTGAGATTGTAAAATAAAGAGACAGTAAGGCCCTCAAGCCTCGAGATTTTTTCCTGGAGCGTGTAGCAGCCTCGTAATTTCCATCGCGGCCCGGGGGATGATTCCGGTGGCGGGCAGGCCATTTCGAGGACGGATGCAGGGAGAGGAGTAGTGGAGTCCTCGAAGTCGACCGCCGAGGGAGCAGCGGACGAGATTCGAGTGCCGGGAATAACCTTTGTTACTTTCAGTTATGAAAGAAATGGTTTTGCTTCTTTTGCCACCAAAAGAAGAAGAAAAATTATCTTTGCGCTTTGTTGCAAACAATTTTATGCAATGAGTAATAAGTCTTACCACCTTCTATCAGGTGGCCTCCGCCAGGGAAAGGAGAGAGCCATGTTGGTCGTTCACGTCCACGTCCGGGTCAAGCCCGAGCGGGTGGAAGCCTTCATTAAGGCCACGCTCGAAAACGCGCGCGACAGCCTTCGGGAGCCGGGAGTGGCACGTTTCGACGTTATCCGGCAGCAGGATGACCCGACACGCTTCGTCCTGCTGGAAGTCTACCGCACCGCCGAGGACCCCGGTCGTCACAAGGAAACCGCCCACTACCGGAAATGGCGGGACGCGGTGGCGGAGATGATGGCCGAGCCGCGCACCAGCGTCAAGTACGCGAACCTTTTCCCGGAAGACCCGGGCTGGGGCTGAGTTAACCTGCATTTACCGACTCGAAGTTCGAGGGCGGTACAACCCGAGGCGGCAAAAC
>JAZDIG010000542.1:0-2268 GCA_043805105.1 Candidatus Glassiibacteriota bacterium
GGACGAAACCAAGACCTATTCCCAGCTCGATTCGCTTTACGTGACCACCAATAACGCCTACGTCTATCTGGATGAAACGGCCGACTCGGACATCCTCTTCACGCTCAACGCCGGCGACTTCATCGATTACGGGGTGTCCGATGGATTCTGGGTGGAGATACCGGTTCCGGACACGCTCCAGAAAAGCCTGGGCGAGCTGTTCGAGAAGAGGAAAAACGATGCCTTGCGACGCTGGAAAATCCAGGAGAACGCGGCTCGTTCCCGCCGGGGAGCGCCGATAGTCGAGATGACGATCGATACGACGCTGCACACCACCGCCTATATCCTCGATGTCATGGTGCAGAAAAAGTACAGCCGGGCGGTCGCGTGGGAGCTGCAAAGCCAGGCCAACCCGGTGGATGTGCCGCTGTTCGCCCAGGTACTCAATAACCGGGAAATCGCACGCCAGGCCCGGCTGGATTCCATCGCCAAGGCCAGGGAAGACTCGATCAAGGCTGTACAGGCGCGCCAGGACTCGATCCTGGCGGCCCAGCGGGCTCCCGATTCATCCTCTGTCGCCAAAGCCGCCGCCAAGGGAGCCCAGCCGGCCCCCACTCCCGCCGATTCAGCCGCTGCCGCTCAAGCAGCCCAGGCCGCCGCGGCAGCAGGCGGCAGCCAGGGGACGGCAGCCGCCGGAGTCGGACCCAGTAATGGCACGGGCCCGGGCAGCGGCATGGGACCCGCAGGTGGAACCGGGCAGCGGCGCTGGGCGGGGCCGGGGCCGCCGCCCTGGGCCAACCGCCAGGGCGGCGGTGAGAATGCACCCGGAGACAGCGCGCAGTCTACGCCGGCCGACAGCGGTCAAGGCGGGCACGCGGGTCAACCAGCGCCGCCTGATTCCACCGCCGGCAATCAGCAGAAAAACCCATAACCGCATGACAAGCCGGAGCTTTTCCGCTTATGGACTGGATCGAAAGCCATATACTGCAGTTGGTTTATTGGCTGGATTACCTGTCGCAGTTTCTGCCCGTGATCCTGACGGTCGTGGTGATTTTTACTTTCTTTCTGTTGCAGAGCTTCAGCCGGAAGCTTACCCGCATGGCCTTCTACCTTGACCGTATCGACAACCACCTGCGGGAAATCACTTTTTTCATCAAGGACTACCAGGCCGGCAGGAGCGCAGAGGATAAAAAAAGTCCAGCGGAAAAAAGCGACGGCAGCCGGGAACCCGGTGGACTTCAGCCCGGCAAGCGGGAAGCCGGAGCCGGCCGCCGGAGTAGCTGACTAACGGTGGCGGGAATGGTAAATGGTCGCCACCAGGCCGCCGAACACCAGCAGGCCGAGCGAATAGGGCGGGAAAAAGGGAATGGTAATCACACCGAGGTAGAAACAGACCCAGCCGATTCTTTCGAGATTCCAGCCTCCGGTTTTACTCAATTCACTTCTCCTGACGTCTCAGACATCCGGCGATCTCTTTGTCCAGTTTAGCCGTCTCTTTCGACTTCCCCTCACGTTCGATTTGTCTTTCGAGCCAGGAGCGCGCTTCGGAACATTCGCCCAGAGCCAGTTCGGTGCGGGCGATTTCCAGGCAGATGTGCTCCATTTTCGGATCCCGGTTGTAGACTGCCAGGAAATGCTGCAGGGCCAGCTTGTGGTTGCCGGAGCTGTTTTCCACCAGACCCAGGCAGAAGCGGGCTTCGGTCAGGTCGATGTTCAGCTTGAGAGCCTCGGTGAATTCCCGCCGCGCCTGCCTGTACGACTTGTCTTCCAGATAGGCCTTGCCGCGGCGCAGGGCTGTCAGCGCCTTTTCCCGACGCACGATATCCTGTTCGAAGCCCTTGAGGGTCTTATTTTCGTCCACGGCGCCGGCCGCCGGCGAGCTCAGTGTAAAAACCACGAAAACGGCCGGTATCAGCGCCAGCTTTGAAAGGAGACTTCGCAGCGTGGATCGGTTACTCCATTGCATGGCAGACCGCCTGAGATGTTTTTTTCAATTTAACACATCTTGGCTCGTCTCTCAAAATTATTTGTCAGCCGCCGGCGGTTTCACTCTCCTGGAGAGCGTGTCCTTTTGCTTTCTTGCCCGTTTATCAGGTGGATGTTAGAATGAGGACGTGAGATTCCCGCGTGTCTTTTAGAAGGACTGACAAGCTTGAGGGAAATCCTGACTTTCGTGATATTCGCCGTCCTGCTGGGACTGCTGTTTTTCCTGTACCCCGGCGGAAACGACTGGCGCGCCGACGAGCGGAACTACCGGCAGGTGGGCGCGGTGCGCAACCTGCATGGCGG
>JAZDIG010000543.1:0-4081 GCA_043805105.1 Candidatus Glassiibacteriota bacterium
CCGTGATTCAGAACCACGGATAACCCAAAGCCTCACCAGACGTCGCGGCCCGAGGAGCCGGCCATCAGGAGCCAGAGGAAAAACGGCCCGCCCAAGAGGGCGGTAATCACGCCCACCGGGATTTCCACCGGCGCAATCACGGTGCGGGCCAGGGTGTCGCAGAGAGTGAGAAAGCCGCCGCCGAAAGCCACTGCGCCCAGGCTCAGCACCCGGTGGTCCGGCCCCAGCAACTGGCGCACGATGTGGGGCGCCATCATCCCCACGAACCCGATCGGCCCGCAGACCGACACTACGCCCGCCACCATCAGCGATACGGCGATGAAAATGATCTTGCGCGTCCTGGCGACGTTCACTCCGCGGGCGGTGGCGATATCCTCGCCCAACAGCAGCAGGTTGAGCTCATGCGACAGGCTTATCACCACTGCCACCCCCCCGGCCACGAACGGCAGCAGCTCGAAGGCCGGGTCGAAACCCACCACCTGGATCCCGCCGATCAGCCGCCTGAGGATGTTGAAGCTCTTGGTGAAGTCGCTCATGTATTGAATCAGGAGAATAAGGCTGGAGAAGAAAAAGCTCACCGCCACGCCGGCCAGCAACATCTCGCCGGTGGTGAAACCGTGCTTGAAGCGCGAGACCCCGTAGACCAGGCCCACCGCCAGGAGCGCCCCGGCGAAGGAGCCCACGATTTCACCGCTGAATCCGAAAATGGTAAAGGTGAAGCCAAGGCCCACGTAAACGCAGGCCCCCAGGGAGGCGCCGCTGGCCACCCCCAGGGTGAAAGGAGTAGCCAGGGGATTGCGGAACATGGCCTGGAACGCCAGGCCCGCCGCGGCCAGAGCGCTGCCGGCCAGAAATGAAGTGCAGACTCGCGGCAGCCGGATGTCCCAGAAAATCCGGGCGTCGATATTGTCCGCACCCGGCCGCCACAGTCCGGCCAGATGCAGCTGGTGGGGCCCGGCCAGCGGGGCCGCCAGCACCGTCACCAGCGAAAAGGCCGCGATCGCAGCCACTGTCCACTTCCGGACTCTCATCCTGCCTCCCCGGGTCGCACCAGCGGTAGACGGCTGCCGGGCTGGCCGATCAGAACGAAAGTCGTGTCGTAAATTTCTTCGAGCTTATCCCGGCGGACCAGTTCTGCCGGACCGCCGTCGAATACTTTGACTCCGGCCTTGAGGGCCACCACCCGGTGGCAGGAGGCGACCGCATCGTTGAGGTTGTGGGTCACCGCCAGGACCGTCTTGCCCTCGGTGCGGTTGAGCCGTTCGAGCAGCCGGCGCACCTCCACCTGATGACGGTAATCCAGGAAACTGGTTGGCTCGTCCAGCAGCAGGAGATCGGCCCCCTGGGCCAGGGCCGCGGCGATGAAAACTTTCTGCCGCTCGCCGCCGCTCAGGGTGTCCAGCCGCCGGTCGGCCAGTTCCGTCACTCCCGTTCCCGCCATTATCTCCCGCACCAGCCGCCGGTCTTCCTCCCCGGGTGCGGAAAAGGGACCCAGGTAGGGGTAACGGCCCAGGCTGACAAACTGTTCGGCGGTAAAGGGCAGGGCGCGACCATCGAGCTGCGGGACGTAGCTGACCCGCCGGGCCAGCTCGCGCTGGCTGTACTGAGTTATCGGCCGGCCGAACACCGAAATTTCTCCACTGCCGCCGGTCACGATCCGGTTGATACAGCGCAGCAGGGTGGTCTTGCCGGCGCCGTTCGGCCCCACGATCGAAACGTACTCCCCCTGTTCGACCCGCAGATCGATCCCGGCCAGGATCAGCTTACCCTCGATGGAGAGGGAAAACCCTTTCAGTTCGACCGGAACGCCCGCCATCATTCCTCCCAGTCTGCTTCCGGGTGAATCACCCGGGCCATTCTTTCCGCCATCAGGATGAAGCGCGGTCCGGGCCTCACGGCCCAGTCCTCGACGAATACGTGCACCCGGCCGTTTTTCACCGCCTCCACGCTCCCGGCGAATTGCCAGGCCTGGACGAAACTCCCGGGGTCGATACCGGTTTCGCCGAGGTTGGGGATCACCTCGATAATGACCTGCGGGTTGAGCTGGTGCAGGCCCTCGGCCGAAACCGAGGGGAAAGCGATAGTGCGGCCGGCGTAGCTGTTGGTCCCTCCGGCCAGCTCCAGCAGGTCGTTGTAGAAACCATCGCTGCCGGCGATGTAGGTGCCGCGCAAATCGCCGCTGGTGAGGTTGCGGCCCAGGACCACGA
The DNA here is from genome assembly GCA_043805105.1 of Candidatus Glassiibacteriota bacterium. Taxonomy (GTDB): domain Bacteria; phylum Gemmatimonadota; class Glassbacteria; order GWA2-58-10; family GWA2-58-10; genus JAZDIG01. The sequence goes on from JAZDIG010000543.1 coordinate 2,208, forward strand.
TCACGCCGGGCCGGCCCCGGCCCTCGACCTTGCGCCGGATGCGCTCCATCCGGCCCTCGACACCGGCCAGCAGCCGTCGCGCCTGGTCCTGCCGGCGGCAGGCGGCGCCGATGCGCCCGATTGAATCCAGGATGCCTTTCAGGTTCCGGTGGTCCACGATCAGGGTGTCGACCCCCAGTTCGGCCAGCATTTTCCCGGCGGTTCCGGCCTGTTCGGCGAGCATTACGGCCAGGTTGGCGCGCAACGCCACGATCGCCTCGTAGTTGGGGTCGAGATAGCCGCCGATCTGCGGCTTGAGACGCGCCTCGGGTGGGAAGTCACAATAGCGGGTGACGCCGGCCACCAACCCGCCCGCCTCGACGGCAAACAGCACTTCGGTAATCGACGGCGCCATGGATATGATCCACGGTTGGGCCGCCGGAAATCGTGCACCTGCCGGCCGGCCGGCGCGCGAAAAAAAATCGCCGTCGAGCGATTTTCTGCCGAGTGTTGCGGCCGCCAACGAAGCAGCGACCACCAACGAGACGACAAACCGGCGATCGGCATACCACCTGTTACCATTCTTCATTTTTTCGCCGGACCCTCCGGCTGGCTCGATTGATCGTCCGCTTTCGCCTCCTCCTTTTTCCGGCCGGCCGTGTCGGTCACCCTGGTGGGGAAGCCGAGGATGAACGTGGTACCCCAGCCCACCCGGCTCTTGGCCGAAATCGTGCCGCCCATCGCCTCGATGAATGAGCGCGAAAGCGAAAGGCCGATACCCATGCCCTCGAGCGGATTGGTACCCTTGACCTTGGTGGTGAAGAAAGGCTCGAAGATGTGCGGCATCACCTCTTCCGGAATACCGTGGCCGGTGTCGCTCACCCAGAGTTCGATCTTTTCCCGCGTGCGCGTGCAGCCGATCGTGAGCCGGCCGCCGTAGGGCATGGCCTGCAGGGCGTTCAGGATGACGTTGTAGAGGATCTGGGTAACCGGGTTGACCGAGAGTCTGGGCATCGGACCCGGCACCGGCATCTCGTTCTTCACATCGATCTTGCGGCGGCGAATCTGGGATTCGAGCATCCGCAGGACGTTACCCACCACCACGGTCATGTCCACTTCCTGGATCTGACTGGCAGAGGGACGGTAAAGATTATAGAGCTGAGAAATGATACCCGCCACCCGGTCGACCTCGCTGTCCATCAGCTCGATGTACAAATAATCGCTGTCGCCGGGGGAAACATGCCGCCGGAGAATGTAGAGGGAATTCTTGATCGCTCCGAGCGGGTTGTTGATCTCGTGGGCCACCCCGGCGGCGAGCCTGCCCGCGGCCGCCATCTTTTCCGACTGGATGAGCTGCGCGCGCAGTTCGCGGTTCTGGATGAAATCCGCCAGCGAGGCGCCGGCATGCTTGACCAGGTCCCCCTCGAAAGGCAGGAAAACCTGTTTCTTGCCGTAGGAATAAACGCGCAGGAAACCCCTTTTCAGTCCGCCGATCTGAAAGACGTTTTCGAGGTAGTCGTCACTGCCCGGCGGCCAGTTCTCTGCCTCCCACTGCTGGCCGTCCAGGTTGATCACCACATTTTTCCGGCCGGGGTCGTGCAGGGCCTGGCGCAGGATGGCCGCACAGCTCGCCAGTGTCTGCTCCAGAGTCTGGTTCTTATCGAATTCCTGGCGTATGGAAAACAGGCAGGTGAGCTCCCGAAGCCTTTCCTGCAGCCGCGTTTCGGATTTCCTCAGCGCCGCGGTGTTTTCCGCCACGCGCTGTTCCAGCAGGTCACGCTCCCCGCGCAACTGAGACTGAATCCTCTTGAGTTCAGTGATGTCGTGGGCCACCACCTGCGCCGCGGCTTTTCCGCCTGCGTCGCCGTAGGGCTGGATGTTCACCTTGAAACAGA
>JAZDIG010000544.1:0-3697 GCA_043805105.1 Candidatus Glassiibacteriota bacterium
TTACCGCAAGACCCATCTCTGGTGGAATGACAAGGGGCTGCGTCACGAGCCGACCTTCTACGAGCCAGGCAACGAGCTGGTCACATTCCCGGTCAAGGGGCACAAGAGCGGAGTGATGATCTGCTACGACGGCGATTTCCCCGAAATGACCCGCTGCTACGCCAACCTGGGCTGCGGCCTGCTGTTCTGGCTGAACAACCGGGGAAGCCGGGGGCACGAGGAGGTGAAAGCGCTCGCCGAAAGCAATTCGATGATTATGGCCGCCTCCTGCTGCTGCGGGAAAAACGAAAGAGGCGGGACCTGCCGGGGAGGCAGCAACGTCACGAACCACGACGGCAGCCTGATTACGGAAATCTGGGACAACGCGGGCGTGATTTACGCGGATGTCGACCCCGCGGCCGCCCTGGAGGCCAGAAAAGCCAATCCCTGGTACACCGGCCGCCGGCCGGATCTCTATTGCCGGTACGCCTGAGGGATTATCGGCGCGGTGCGGCAGAAGTATCTACAGGAAAAACCGGTATTCAAACCATAAATACTTCCTATTCCTGGTGCAGCTCTATAGCGGAGACGACAAAATGAAATCCAACAACATCAACCGGCGCAAATTCCTGGGTTCAGCCGCCACCGCGACTTTCGGCCTGGCGGTGGTGCCGAGGCACGTGCTGGGCGGGCCGGGGTTCGTCGCACCCAGCGACAAAATAAACCTGGGCTATATCGGCCTGGGAACCCAGGGGCTGAGGGAGCTGACCGGCCTGCTGCCCAGCCAGGACATCCAGGTGGTAGCGGTCTGCGATCCCAACACTGACAGCATGGATTACGTGGACTGGTCCAGAAACGGACTGCGGGACGGCATCCGCCGGTTCCTGGAAAATCCCACCTGGGGTGAAGGTGCGCCGGGCATCCGGGCGGGCCGGGAAGTCGGCCGGGAGATCGTGGAAACTTACTATGCGAAAAACAAGCCTTCGAAAAGCTACAAGGGCTGTTCGTCCTATGCCGATTTCCGCGAGCTGCTGGAAAAGGAAAAAGGCCTGGATGCGGTAAAAATAATGACCCCGGACCATCTCCATGCCACCATCTCCATCGCCGCCATGAAAAAAGGCAAGCACGTGGTGATGCACAAGCCGGTATCCAACGTAATGTACGAGGCCAGGCTGGCAATCGACACCGCGCGGGAGATGAAGGTGGCCACGCACTTGTCGGCCTGGAGCAGCCGGAATTCGATCGGCCGGATCAAGGAGTGGATCGACCAGGGCGCGATCGGCACCCTGCGGGAAGTGCACAACTGGATCGACAAGCCGATCTGGCCCCAGTGGCCGGCCGCACCGGTAGAAACTCCGCCGGTCCCGAAAGGTCTCGACTGGGACATCTGGCTGGGGCCGGCCCTGGAACGCCCCTATCACCCGAATTATACCCACGCCGTATTCCGCGGCTGGTACGATTTCGGCAGCGGCATCCTGGGCGACATGGGCAATTACAGCCTCTGGCCGGTTTTCCGGGCATTCGGCCTGGAGGCGCCGGTGAGCGTGGAGGCCTATCCGAGCTTTACCTGCGAGATAGTGGACCACGTCAGCGGAGTCCAGAAAAACGATGTCTCCTTCCCTATCGCCAGTACCATGCGATTCCGTTTCGCCGCAAAGGGGGACAAACCGCCGCTCGAAATATTCTGGTACGACGGCGGAATGCGGCCGCCGACCCCGGAAGAATTGGAAATAGATAAGAAAGAGATGCCTGCCAGCGGAATGATGTTTGTCGGCGACAAGGGGAAAATTATCGGCGACTTTCTGGGAAACAACCCGCAGATAATCCCTCAGCGGAAGATGGCCGAGTTCAAAGGGGCGGCCCCGGCCGCCGAGGGTGAAAGGGGACGAGGAGACAGCCGGGACAATGAATGGATAAGCGCGATGAAAGGCGGCCAACCCTCGCCCGGAAATTTCGAAAACCTCAAGCCTTGCGCGGAATTGATCTGCCTGGGCGCGGTGGCGCTGCGGGTCGGCAGGAAAATCGAGTGGGATTCAAAGAATATGAAAATCACCAACCTGCCGGAAGCCAACGACCTGCTGGTCCGGAAATACCGGAAAGGCTGGGAGCTTTAACGTCGGGCCGGGATCCTGCTGAATGAACTACCCCGCGGCAAGCCGCGAGGTATCAGAAGTTTGATATTGATCCTTCTTTGCCCCGCACCTACGGGCGACCAGCCGGTCGCCCCTACGGCTGGCCGGGGGGTGATAGATTAACCCGGAGCAAGCGCCGAGGAATTCTTTGTGATTAAGGAGAGCAGGGAGACGGGACAATCCCCTAATTGTAATACATCCTGACCGGCCTGGCCTGCACAAGGCAACGTTTCACTCCGCCAGGGCTCCAGCCAGGGTGGGAAAAACGCTCAGGTCTTCCCGGGCGGCCGCGGACAGCGCCGAACGGATTCCGGCCGGGGCATCGCCCACCACACGCACCCGGCCCGCCATCAGCGCCACCACCTGGGGGATGTCCGTGTAACGCAGAATCCCCAGATAGTAAGGCCCGTACTCGTGGCTTGGCGTGGGCCGGTCGAGCACCACGCGCCGGACCTTACGGTCGAACAGGGCGGCATACAGGCCGTTGACTCCCATGGCGCCGCGCCCCACTATCGTTATCCGCTGGGGATCGACCTCCGGCTGGGCTCTCAGGAATGCCAGCGCCCGCAGAATGTCGCAGACCCGCATGCCATCGAAAGTTCGTCCGGTGATCATCGCCTCACGCTGCATGTGATGGCGAAGCTCATTGTCGATCGCCAGGCTGCCCACATCGGTCGTTTCCAGCATCAGCACCGCCCGTTCGCCCCACTGGTAGCCCTCCCAGGGAGTATAATCCCAGACACTGGTCTCCGGCTCATCCCGCAGCATGATTACGACCGGCAGCCGGCCCCCTCCTTCCGGCAGGCGCTCGGGCAGGGAATAGGAGCCGCGTATCTGCACCAGGGATGGAATCGTCACCTCCCTGGACACCCGGCCCCACATCCGGCTTTCCTTTCCCCATTCCCACGACAGGGCCTGGTCCGCGGCCGGCTGGAAAGGAAAAACTTCCCGGCGCAGGACTTCGGCCAGGGAGCCGAGCGCGCGCTCCCTTTCGGCGGGATCGGCCGGCGGGGTGGTGAATTTGGCGGTCGGCATGAACGTTTTATGTATCGAAGTCAGCCTTTCGTCCAGAGGATAGCCGTCCCGCAGGCACACCAGCTGATCCGCCGACAGGGTATCGACCGGACCCTGGGCGGAGAGGGTGGTGTCCACTCCCTTGAGGTACTTGAAGAAAAAATTGAACACCGGCAACCGGATCTGTTCGATGTCCTGATGGCCGCCCAGAGCCGTGGCGCTCTGCAGGGCGTCCCCGGCGCCGTAGAGCCGGTAAATCACCCTGATCTTATCCACCAGTTGTTCGAAGGCCGGCATGGGGAACATCCCGTCCTCGGTGGCGTTGCACAGCAGCATCGGCCGGGGAGCGGCCAGAGCGCCCAATTCAGAGAATATCAGGCCTTTCGAATTAATGGGGTACATGCAGTCGCAGTGCTCGACCGCCAGCCGGTCCTCGACCTGCCCCACCGAGGAGCAGACTCCCGATACCGGCGCACTGGCCGCGATTCGCCGGTCGATCAGGGTCAGGAAAAAGGAAGTGACTCCGCCGCCCGAACGGCCGGTCGCCCCGATCCGGGTGCTGTCTACTTCGG
>JAZDIG010000545.1:0-2538 GCA_043805105.1 Candidatus Glassiibacteriota bacterium
TTGCCTGAGCTGCGGCGGGGAAAATCCCCTCTAAAAAGAGGGGTGCCCGCGAAGCGGGCGGGGTGTGTAAATCGCTTAATCATCGAGATGAGATAGAACTTCATCATTTATAAGCACTTGCGAATTATCATAAATAATCCGCCCTATGAATATTAAAACAACTTAGCGCTTATGGGGGTGCGCCCCTACACGAACCAGGATAAATACTGTTTTTAATGATTTTTCCTGCAGGTTAGTGTAATTTCCGCCCTCTTAGCTCAGGTGGATAGAGCAACTGCCTTCTAAGCAGTAGGTCGTGGGTTCGAGTCCCGCAGAGGGCGCCATCTCTGAAGGCCGCGTTTCCCTGAATGTCAAGGGAGAGCGGCCTTCGGCGCTTCCCGGCAAGTGGCCCAGACTCACGCTGCCCTGCAGCTGTAATTTCTGCAATCAATGGAAATAGAAGGGCAAGAGAGTGGGGCCAGGGTTATTAAGGAAAAAAGAACAGCGAATTTCCAGGCTGCTGAAAGGTTTGGAGTGAGCCGTTATCGTTCAGGGCTTTTTGATTTCGCAGTTGCCTTCGTATTCAGCGGGTTCGAGCTGGAGCGTGGTGTGTTCGATGCCGAAATCGTCCCTGAGCATCCGCTGAGCGTTTTTCAGGCATTCGTGCCAGTGGCCGCTGTCGACGCAGGCGCGCTCCAGGGTGATATGCGCGCTCAGGATGGGGAAGCCGTCCGACAGGTTCCAGATGTGGAGGTGGTGCACCGAGGTGAAGTGGTCGAAGGCCATGAGCGCCCGGTGCACCTCGGCGTAGTCGATATTCTCCGGCGTGGCGTTGATGATGATGTTCAGGGTCTGGCGCAACAGGCCCAGGCTGCTCCAGAGGATGATCCCGGCGATCAGCACGCTGACGAGTGGATCGACCGGGGTCCAGCCGGTGGTCCAGATCACCAGGGCGGCGGCGATCGCGCCGGCCGAGCCGAGAGTGTCGCCCAACATGTGCAGGAAAGCGCCCCGGAGGTTCAGGCTGGTCTGCCGGCGGTCCAGGAGGATCAGGGTGCTGGCCAGATTGCAGGCCAGGCCCAGCACGGCGATAGTTAGCATCAGCGGGCCGTCCACGCTCACCGGCCGGTTCAGCCGGGTCCAGGCCTCCCAGAGGATGAAAAGCACGATCACCACCAGGGTGGCGCCGTTGATGAAAGCGCCCACCACCTCGGCCCGGATCAAGCCGAAAGTCCTTTTCGGGCTGGGCTCGCGCTCGACCAGGTGCGAGGCGGCAATGGCGATTCCCAGGGCCGCCACATCGGTGAACATGTGGCCGGCATCGGCCAGCAGGGCCAGACTGCCGGACAATATGCCCCCGATCAGTTCCACTGCCAGGAACACGAAATTCAGTACGAGCGTCCACCAGAGCCGCTTTCGAACGCTCCTTCCCATGTCTTTTTCCATTTTTTCCAGGTCGAGATGGTGATGAACGTGGGGCATCCTTTGCCTCCCGGACGCCAAATCCGGCCGGTCCAGCGCAAGAGAACGCTTAATCTTAATAAAATAAACAATTTAGTCAACAATCCGGCCCGTTTCAGTCTCAGGTGTTTGATCCGGCCCGAGAGATTCTTATTGAAAAATAATCCGGAATGCACATATTTACTCAAATTGAAGAATCTACTTGATCCAGCCCGGCTGCGGCCGGGCACGCCCGCTCATTCCACCGCAAGGCCGGACAGAACCTATACCTGACACCTCGATTGGCTTGCACGTTTTCTCGAAACCTCTTGCCGGAGGGCGACAATGAAGAAACTGTTGCTGGCTTGTCTGATCGTTTTCGCCTGCGCCAGACCGCAGGCAGCGCTGGAGCTCTGGCCGCACTACTGGATGGTGCCGTTCGACCGGGGACAGACCCGCCCGGACAGCGCGGCGAGTGAAATCACTATCCGGGTGACGCCCGGGGAATACGAGCCGGCCGCCTTCGCCGTACGCTCTCCAGCAGATGTGCAGGTCACGGTCAGCCTGGCAGACCTGCCGGCGGACTGGTTCACCCTGGAACACGCCGCCGGCCGGACCGATTCCACGGCTCTGAACCGCCTCCTGCCGGTGGAAGGCCCGGTGACTGTCAAGGCCGCTGAAACCGCTTTCTTCTGGCTGACAGTCAGGCCGCCGGCCGATACGCCGGCCGGCAGCTACAAAGGCAAGGTGGTGGTGGAAACCGGCAGCGGCAGGAGCGAGCTGCCGGTGGCCTGCGAAGTCCTGCCGTTTACCCTGGCCGAATCTACTATCCTGGACGGGGCTTTCATGTTCCTGATAGACCTGCCGCCCGGCTGGTACCAGGATATGAAGGAACACGGTTTCGACGCCATCCAGTTCTTTACCTGGGAATACGCGATAGTGCAGAGGGATCAGGACCGTTCGGCCTGGCCCTGGGACCCGGTGCCGGTGAAGATCAAACGGGAAGGCGACCGGCTCGCGCTGGATTTCACCACCATGGATGCAATCATGGGCCGGATAGTCGAGGCGGGGATGAAAGGCCCGGTCGTGTTCAGTCTGGGCAACGACCACCATCTCTTT
>JAZDIG010000546.1:0-12080 GCA_043805105.1 Candidatus Glassiibacteriota bacterium
TCGATTTTGTACCAGGTATCCTGTTCGGTCAGGACCCCGACCACGCTGCCTTTGGGCAGATAAGCAATAACTCCGCTGGTCAGAGTCGAATCCTCGTACACCGGCGACATGCGCACGGTGATCTTGAGGTTGTAGCCGACCTGGGACTCGAATTCCGAGGGCTTGGCAGCCATACCCGGCGGCAATTTGGCCGGTGCGGAGGGTTCGGCCGGCGGCAGTTGGGGTGAAGTCCCGGCGGTCGTGTCCGCCGGTACGGCAGGCTGGGCCGGCTGCTGGGCAAATAATTCACCGGCTGCGGTAAAAAATACTACCGCAGCGACAAGCGGGAGATGAAAACGGGTGAGTATAAAATCGGACAATTTCACCGCTACCTCGTCACTGGTTCGTTCCGGCTCCGGTCAATTCCGGCCGACCGCCCACTTTAAAATATCGGCAGAGACGCTGAATACTTTCGTAGCGAAACCGGCCCGCCGGGCCAGTCTGCCGGTCAGCCAGCGGTTTTTTTAAACAGGATGGACGGCAGGCGGAGGGCGAACAGCAGCCACAGCGCCGCATAGATCGCCAGCCGCGCCGGAAGTACGTAATCCTGCCGGCGGTTTTTCGCCACGTACTGGACTGCTGTGCAATGCATGTGCCAGAGCGCCCAGACCGGCCGCTGCCTGCTGCTCATGCCCTTGTCGTGGTAAACCGAAACCTGCGGAAAGAAGAAAATGCGGAAGCCGATCCGGCGCGCGGTGAGGCACCAGTCCAGGTCCTCGGCGTACATGTAGTAGCGATCGTCGAACCCGCCGGTATCCACCAGCACCATGCGCTTCATCAGGAGGAAACTGCCGCTGGCCGCCTCGATTTCGTGGGTTTCGTCCGGCGGCAGGTCGTCATAGGTGTAGGATGGTATCCGCCGGAAGGGGAGGAAAAAATCTGCCCGGCCGCTGAGGCTGCAGAGCAGTGACAAGACAGTCGGGTCGCGCCGGCGGCAGGTGCGCTGAAGGCTGCCGTCCGGATTGAGGATGCGCGGAGTGACCACGTGCGCCTCGACCTCCCGCCCCAGAAATTCGATCAGCGGGCCCAGCACGTCCTGAGTGAAATATATGTCCGGGTTGAGCACCAGCACGTAGGGCGAATTCTGATCGATCACGTTCAAGCCGTGGTTGCAGGCCGCGGCAAAGCCCAGGTTGCCGAAATTCTCGATCAGCCCGACCCCGGGATACCTCTGTCTGACCATGGCCGCAGTGCCGTCGTCGCTCTGGTTGTCGACCACCACGACGTCCAGCCCCAATTGCGGATGACGGGCGAAGAGCGAATCGAGACAGCGCTCGAGCGCCTGCCGGGCGTTCCAGCTTACTATCACGACCGAAACGTCGGGTTGCTTCTCCCGGTCTTCCTTTTGTGCACGTTCAGCCATGTTCCTCTGTCCGCGTTCAGGCACCGGCCTCCTGGGCATCCACCACGCAGATCGCAACCATGCTCACGATGTCTTCCACGCCGTCGCCGCGCTGGAGCACGTGTACGGGTTTCTCCATGCCCATCAGCACCGGCCCGATCGTCTCCGCGTGGCCGATGTGATGCAGCAGCTTGTAAGCGATGTTCCCGCTCTGCAGGTCCGGAAAAATCAGCACGTTGGGCTCGCCCTGCATCCGGCTGAGCGGGAAGGATTCGATCATTTTGCTCGGGTCCAGCGCCGTGTCGGCCTGCATTTCGCCCTCAATGACGTATTCCGGCCGCAGTTTCCGGGCGATTTCGGCGGCCTTGCGCACCTTTTCGGCCAGAGGGTGCTTGTTGCTGCCGAAATTGGAAAAGGAGAGCATCGCCACCCGCGGCTCGAAGCCGAAGCGGGCCGCCACGTCAGCGGCGCAGACCGCGATTTCGGCCAGCTCCTCGGAGTTCGGGATGATGTTGACCGTGGTGTCGGCGAAGAAGTAAGCCTGGCGGTCGGTGAGCATGATGTAGAGTCCGCTCACCCGGCTCACTCCCGGTTTCATGCGGATCACTTCCAGGGCGGGGCGGATCGTGTCCGGGTAATGCTGGGTCAGTCCGGCCACGTAGCCGTCGGCGTCGCCCATCTCCACCATCAGCGCGCTGAAATAGTTCCGGTTGCGCAGCTTGGCCTCGGCTTCGTAGGGAGTCACCCCGTGCCGCCAGCGCAGCTCGATCAGTTTCTTCAGGTAGATGCCGCGCCGCTTGTCCGTGCGGGGATCGACGATCTTCACGCCGCGCAAACTCAGGTCCAGAGCGGCAGCCCGGGCTTTGATCTGTTTCGGGTCGCCCAGCAGGACCGGCCAGGCCAGGCCCTCATCCAGCAGAATCTGCGCCGCGCGCAGGATCTTGTCCTGGTCCCCCTCGGGCAGGACGATCCGCCGGGGGGACTGCTGGGCGCGGGAGAGGATGTTGCGCAGGAGCTGGCGCGAGCGGTCCAGGGAGCTTTCCAGGCGCAGGACGTATTCCTCGATGTCCAGCCGGCTGCGGGCCACTCCGCTGCTCATCGCGGCCCGGGCCACGGCCGGAGCCACCCGCAGCAGCACCCGCGGGTCGAATGGCTTGGGGATGATGTACTCCGGCCCGAATCCCATCTGCTCGACCCCGTAAGCCCGGCGCACCTTGTCCGGCACGTCCTCCCGGGCCAGCATGGCCAGGGCTTTCGAGGCCGCCAGCTTCATTTCGTCGTTGATCGCCCTGGCCCGCACGTCCAGCGCGCCGCGGAAGATGTAGGGAAAGCCGAGCACGTTGTTGACCTGGTTGGGGAAATCCGAGCGGCCGGTGGCGATGATGGCATCCGGCCGGGCCTGCCTGGCCCGATCGTAGGATATTTCCGGGTCCGGGTTGGCCAGGGCGAAAATGATCGGCCGGTCGGCCATCGCCTTGAGCATTTTTTCGTTCACCAGGTCTTTGCCGCTCACCCCGATAAAGACGTCCGCCCCCGCGAGCGCCTCGGCCAGGGTGCGCCTCTCGGTCCTGACCGCCCAGCGCTCCTTGTAGGGATTCATGCCCGCCTGGCGTCCTTTGTAAACCACACCCTTGCTGTCGGTCATCATGATCCGGCTCTTGCGGGCGCCCAGCTTGACCAGCAGTCCGGCGCAGGCGATCCCGGCCGCCCCGGCGCCGCAGATCACGATCTTCACCTCGGAGAGCTTCTTCCCGGCCAGCTCGCAGGCGTTGACCAGCGCCGCTCCGGCGATGATCGCGGTGCCGTGCTGGTCATCGTGGAAGATCGGGATTTCGCAGATTTCCTTGAGCTTCTCCTCCACGTAGAAGCAGTCCGGGGCCTTGATGTCCTCCAGGTTGACCCCGCCGAAAGTGGGTTCGAGCGACTTGACCAGCCGCACCAGCTCTTCCGGGTCGCTGGTATCCACTTCCAGATCGAAAACGTCGATATCGGCGAAACGCTTGAACAGGACTGCCTTGCCCTCCATTACCGGCTTGGCTGCCCGCGGGCCGATGTTGCCCAGCCCCAGAACGGCGGTGCCGTTACTGATGACCGCCACCAGGTTGCCTCGGCTGGTGTAGCGGAAACTGTCGTCCGGCCGGCGGGCGATCTCGCGGCAGGGTTCGGCCACTCCCGGAGTGTAAGCCAGGGATAGATCGCGCTGGGTGGAACAGGGCTTGGTGGGCACCACCTGGATCTTACCCGGGCGCTTGCCCTGGTGGTAATCGAGCGCTTCCTTCTTTTTGATTTTCACGCGGGTCCCCTTGCGTAAACCTGGAAGTTACAATCCGCTGGCTGCCGGTTGCCGAGCTGTCAGCCGGCTGGGCTCAGAGCTTGATGAACTCGTGCTCCGGGTCCTTGATACTCAGCACCGGGCACGGGCACTTGCGCACCACCCGTTCTGTGGTGGAGCCGATCACCATGTACTGCAGGCCGGTGAGGCCGTGGGTGGCGATCACCACCAAGTCGATTTCGTGGGCTTTCGTGTAATTGATTATCTCGACGAACGGCTTGCCGCTGGTCACGGCGCACTCGAATTTGGTCCGGTCGCGCAGGTCTTCGTAGACGAACTCGTCGAGGGCATCCAGGGCCCGGTCGCGCAAGCCGTCGTCCAGATCGAACGGGGTGGACTTGTCCACGATGTAGAATGCCGGGTGGATGCGCTGCTCGAACACATGCAGTACGTGCAGCTCGCTGCCGTATCGCTCGGCGAAGGAAAGGGCGTAGGGCAGCGCTTTCTTCGAGTAGTCGGAAAAGTCGGTCGGGAAGAGAATCTTCCTGATCCGCTGGAAGTCGAAAGTATGGTCGGCGTGGTGGCGCACGGTCAGTACCGGGCAGGGAGCCAGCCGCACCACCTGTTCGGCGGTGCTGCCGAATAGCACGTGGCTCATCCCGCCCCTGCCGTAGGTGCCCATCACCACCAGGTCGAACTCCTGCTCGCCGGCCACCCGGACAATCTCCTCGGGGGTCGAGATGCCGCGCACCACCAGCTTTTTCATGGCGAAGTCGTGCTGGCGGTGCTCCTCGATAGTTTTATCGATAATCTCCTCGGCTTCCTCGCGGAGCTGGTCGGCGAAGCGTTCCGCATACTGCTGCATCCCGCTCATCTGTTTATCCGTCTCACCCAACCCGCTGCCGAACAGGTTGACCACGTTCATTATAGTCAGCTCGGCGTGGTACTCGTCGGCCAGCATGGCCGCATAGCGCAGGGCTTCCTCGGCGCTCTCGCCGAAATCGGAGGGAAAGAGAATTTTATTGAGTTTTACCATGGTCCACCCCGGGGTAGAAAGGCATTGCATTGCTACGCCATCGTTCTCGTTCGACTGCGGGAAACTTCAGCAGATTCTCGGCAGCAGTTCACCTCCGGGCGGCAGAAGTATCCGGTTGCCTCCCACCACGCTTTTGACAGTCACTGTCCTGAGTTCATCCGCCCGGATGCGGCCTGCGACCGCGGCCCGGGGAGCGCCGGAGCGCTGCAGGGCCGCCAGCGCCTTCTGTTCGTCCGGCTCCGGCACCACCGCCACCAGCACGCCTTCATTGGCCAGATAGAACGGATCGAAGCCCAGGATTTCGCAGGTCCCGCGGACCGCTTCGAGGACCGGAACGGCCGCTTCGTCCAATTCCACCCCCACCCCGGCCCCTGCGGCGATGTCGCAGAGCACGCCGGCCAGGCCGCCGCGGGTCGGGTCGCGCATCATCCTCACCGCCGGGCACCGGGCGGCCAGTTCACGCACCAGCCCCGTCAGCGGGGCGACGTCGCTTTCGATCCGGGCCTCGATCCCGTAGTCTTCCCGGGCCAGAATCACCGCCGCGCCGTGAGTACCCACCGGTCCGCTCACCAGCACCACGTCCCCCGGCCGGCAGCTGGCCACGTCCACAGTCACGCCCTCGATCAGGGTGCCGATCCCGGACGTATTGATGAACAGCCCATCCGCCGCGCCCCGGCTCACCACCTTGGTGTCGCCGGTCACGAGGCTGACGCCGGCCTCTCCGGCGGCGCGGGCCATCGAGTCGAGTATCCGTTCGAGGTCACGGAGGGAAAAGCCTTCCTCGATTATCAGCCCCGCCGATAGGTAGCGGGGCACCGCGCCCGCCACCGCCAGGTCGTTCACCGTGCCGCAGACCGCCAGGTAGCCGATGTCGCCGCCGGGAAAAAACAAGGGGTCGATTACGTAGCTGTCGGTGGTGAAGGCCAGCTTCCCCGCCCCGTCGAGCTCGATCAGGGCGCTGTCGCCCAGCCGCTCCAATACCGGGTTGGCGAAGCGGGGCAGGATTAGCTCGGCGATCAGCTTCTTCATCTGTTCGCCGCCGCCGCCGTGGGCCAGGCTGATTACGCTGTCGTCTCCGGCAGCCGCCACCTCAGTTGCCTCCCCCGGCGGCGGCCGCTTCCGGCTTCCAGCTCCCATTGGCCGCCACGTAATCGTACATCGCCGCTCCCTGTTCCAGCACCAGCCCCACGTCCTCGGCGAACATCAGCTTCTGGTCCACGAGTTTGTCCGCGGCCTTGCGCAGCCGGTCGAGGTAATCGCCGCGGCCCCGGTACAGCTCTTCCAGGCTCTTGCGGCTGTCGCCCCTGGCCTGCCTCTCCTTGCGGCCGGCGCAGAAGGGCAGCCAGGCTCCGGAAAGCCCCGCGGCTAAGGTATTCGCCGCGCCGTTGTACACTGCGGCGTAGTAGTTCCAGCCGATGTAGCTGGCCAGCGGGACCGCCACGTGCGGGGTCTGGATCCCGCCCAGCTCGTTGCCGTCGGCGCCCACAGCCGGCACGAAAGTCGGGTATGGAGTGCCGATTCCGGGCAGAGGCTTGTCGATTATCCCCTGCCGCCAGCGCTTCCCCCAGTCGAAACGGGGGTGGAGCTGGACCAGAACCGGGGCATCCACGTCCGGCACCGCCGGGAAACTGAACGTTTCCAGCGCAGTCAGCTCGCCCCTGTCCACCCGGGGATAGCAGCTCGGCGGCGGCTGGTCGTCATACATCACCCAGCGGCAGAGCGCATCCAGGAGCGGATCCTCGATCAGGTAAGGCGGATTGGGATTGAACGGCAGCCGGTATTCGGCGGTCGCCCGGGGATGGCCGTCTTCCAATGGGGCGTTGCCGTGGGCCGTGCCCGCAATGGTGTAGATCCGCACGTTCGGCGGCAGCGGGACGTCCCGGGTGCCGTCGAGCGAGACGTGGGTCAGCGCCGCTCCGCTCGACCAGTATTCCCCGGCGTGATGGATATAGACGATTTTCGGCTGGAAAGATTCCGGCACCGAGGCCAGGATGCCATCGCTGACACCCGTGACCGGGTCGGCGGCCGGCAGGTCGGTGAACGGGAAGTCGAAGTTGGGATAAAAGCCCCAGGCCCGGGACGGCTGGGCGTGGCGATAGTTGAAAAATCCCATGCGGCAGCCCGGGACGTTGGGCAGCATGCCGTCGAATACCCGTCCGCCGTCCACCGCCCGGTTGAAACCATCGTAAAGGAAGTTGCGCAGGAAACGCCCGCACTGGCTGGAGCCATAGGCGATTTTCCAGCGCACCGGGCAGGTGCCGTCTGCGGCCAGCAGCGGATTGAGACTGTCCCTGCCGGCCAGGAAACCCATCAGCTCGCGTACCGCCGGGAAACAGAGTCCCATGGCCGGCGAACGGCCGGTGCGGTAGACCACGGTATAGAGCCGGTGGGCCCGGAAGCCGTCCTCGTACCAGACGTGAACGCTGTCACTCTCCGGCCCGCCGTCCCGGCCCGGCACTGCGAACCGCCAGCGACCCCGGCCGATCACCGTGCCGGGATCGGCATAGGTTTCGTGTTCCCGCAGCACCGCCTGGTCGGCCCGGGCCGGGTCCACGGGCAGGGCGAGGTGGCCGGCGGCGCCCAGGCAGGCCGTGGTGGTGTCGCGGTCGGTCTCGATTTCGGCCAGCACGTCGCCGGCGAGCGGCTTGCCGTCCCGGACGGCCTGGGGCGCGTCAAGCCGCAGGCGGTCGGCGCCGGGTTCGAGGTCCGCCTGCCAGCCGGAAAATACTACGGTGAAGCCCTGTTTCATCAACCGCGCCATCCGCTCCCGCGCGCCGGTGGGCCCGGCCGCGATTTCGCTCCAGGGCGCCGGGTCGAGGACTTCCGTGGGGAAATTGCCCCGATTGACCACGTCGTACAGGAGCGCTCCATTGCTCCGCTCGACGTTCACCGGCTTGACTATGACCACCTGGGCGCTGTAATGCACCAGGCCGTCCTCCCCGGCTGCCGCGGCCGCATCCGTGATCCGCGAATTGGCTTTGTCGTCCGGGTCGAGAGTATAGAGCACCCGGCCCGCCAGGGTCTCGTACGGCCCGGCCGCGCCGAAAGAAACTCCCTCGCCCAACAATATCCTCTTGTCGATTTCGACACCCGTAACCCGGGTCCCGGCCGACCCGCTCCGTTCGCCGCGGCGCGAACATCCCTGCAACGGGAGAAGCACGAGCGCCGCGCTCAGAGCCAGAAGTACGGGAAGTCTGGGAAAATGACGGTTCATGGCGGGGCGATCCTCGAAAAGTTTGTGTGTGTCTAATTGCTGAAGGCCGTCCGTAAAGACGGCCTCC
Organism: Candidatus Glassiibacteriota bacterium; assembly: GCA_043805105.1. Taxonomy (GTDB): domain Bacteria; phylum Gemmatimonadota; class Glassbacteria; order GWA2-58-10; family GWA2-58-10; genus JAZDIG01. The sequence continues at coordinate 7,971 of JAZDIG010000546.1, forward strand.
CTTTATTATGCTGCAGGATTGAAATAAATCAAGTCGATCCCCGGACTTATTTAAATCCGGAATAGATCGCGTTGAACAGCAGCTTGAACGTGCCCCAGGTCTGGGCCCGGTTCTGCACACCGAAGCCGCAGAGTACGATGCTGCCTTTACCCAGGCTGACTTCCACCACCGCCGGCATGCCCCTCAGCTTGTCCTCCCCCAGGAGCCATCCCGAGAGCAGTATGTCGTCTCTGCCGTAGCGGGCCACCACTCTGCGGTCCGGTCCCCCCACCGCCGGCGGACTGGTCGCCAGCAGGACTCCGTCGACGAAAAAGCAGGCGGTGCGCTCCGGCATGCCGAATCCGATCCGGCTGTTGGGGTCGACCTCGATTTCCAGCAGGGAGCCGGGACAGAAAAACTCGCTCTCGCGGCCAGGATTCACCTCGCTCACCGGTATCTCGAACTCGCTGGTCACCAGGCTGCAGGCTTCGCGCAAAGCGATCAGCGTCCCGCCCTCCTCCACGAATTTCTCCAGCGCCTTCACCCCTTCCTCGCCGATCCCGCCCCGGTACTGCGGGGGCATGGAAATGCCCTCGTTGCCTTTGATGATCGCGTTCTTGCTCAGGCTGGGCAGAATTATCACCGCCCAGTCGCGGATCAGGTTACCCTTGCGCAGCCGTTCGTTGTCCAGCTTTTCGTAGTCGAAATGGAAGTTGTCGAGCACCAGCCGGGTCCAGCCTTCGTCCATGCTGGGAACCCAGCCGCTGTAGAGCCCGATCCGGCCGGGCCGCAGGCTCTGTTTAGGCACCGTGGCCAGGTCCGGAGCGGGGACGAACTCCACCCGCGCTTCCCGGGAAGTCACGGTCAGATGGGCTCCGCGCCCCCGGACCAGGAAACTGCCGGAGGGAAAAACCCGGCCCTCGGCCTGGACCGGCTCGAGGATACGGGAAACCTCTTCTTTCTGCCCGAGCAGGAGGTTCACCGCTTTGAAGGAATTATTGTCGCGGCAGTCGAGCAGGGAGGGCCGCGCCTGTTCCAGCGCGGGCGGCTCGGGGACCTGGTCGAGCAGCTCGAGGTCGGCCTGGAAGGGCCGGGCGATCTCGACCGCTTCCACTCCCATCATAAGCGACACGGTCCAGGCGGCGTTGTCATAGGGAGGCACAGGCGGCCCGCCGGGATATTTACGGAGATCGGGGTAGAGCTTACGTTCGAGCAGGTCCTTGACGAAGCGGCCGTAGGGCTGTCCCACCTTGAGCACGATCGTGCCGGCGGGCCAGAGCCTGCCGTCGGCCGTGAACTGCTGCCTGGCACGGTGCATTTCACAGTGCGTCCGCTCGAAAATCTTCAGCATCCGATAGGTGCTGCCCCGGTCCGGCTGGTCCGGCGGCACCAGGTAGGCGTAGGGCGCGCCGTGCTCCGGCAGCTCGAGAGTCTGGGCGGCCATGTCGTAGTAGTTGCGCAGGAACTCGAAGCGGTTCGAGGCGCAGGCCTCGATCATGCCCTTGAGCGCCACGAGCTGGTATTCGACGATGTCCCGCAGCCGCCACCAGCCGCCGGGCCAGGGATCGGTGAAATTCATCTTCTGTTCGTATTCGGGCAGGCCCTGGTCCGTGCCCTGCAGCTCGGCCGGGTCAACGTACACCGGGCTGGCGACCTGCGCGCTGGCGCTTTCGGTCAGCAGCGCGGTAATGTTGTGCTGGGTGGCGTTGGGCCGCACCGACCCCTGATACCAGCCCGAATAATAGGCGTAGCTGATCACCCCTTTCTTGCCGGCTTCGGCCAGCCGCTGTTTCATCCAGGCCCCCACCAGCTCGATCTGGCTCCAGATCAGCGGATGGTTGTTCGGGTTGGGCGGGTCGTAAAATGGCGGGACGAACATCCTCACGCCGGCCATCCCCATCTGGTGCACATCCACCATCACCTGGGCGTACCAGCGGCCGTACATTACCTCCACCAGCGCATCGGTTTCGGCCAGGTTGAGCACGAACCAGTCGCGGTTGTCGTCGTGGCCGGCGTAGTGATGATACAGCCAGGGCAGGCCGCTGCCCTCATAGGGCGTGCCCATCCATTCGTTGTAATAATCCACCACCATGTGCTGGCCGTCGGGGTTGGCGCTGGGTACTACCATCACGATCACTTCCTGCAGGGCCCGCTCCACTCTCGGATCAGCCGAGGCCGCCAGGTCGTAAACCAACTGGACCGCCATGTTGCTGGAGGCGATTTCCGTGCTGTGCTGGTTGCAGAGAACCAACAGGAAGATCTTACCCTCCTCGGCCAGCCGCAGCGTCTCCTGGCGGTCCAGCAGGCGCGGATCGCTCAACCGGCGGCTGATCTCCCGGTAGCGCTGCAGGCCGGCCATGTTCCTTTCGGTGGAAACCAGGGCCAGGGCGATCGGCTTGCCGAGCGTGCTGGTGCCGATCTGTTCGTAACGCACCCGTGGAGATTCGACCGCCAGTTCCTGAAGGTACTCGATCAGCTTGTCGTGGCGGACCAGCTTCCGGTCGGCGCCGATAGCGTGGCCGAAATAGTCCTCGGGGCTCCGGATTGCGGAACGGGCCGCCGCCGGGCCGAGAACCAGGGGCAGGAAAACGGCCAGAGTGAATAGCAAGACTTTCCGTAACTCCAATTCGCGCCTCCCGGGTGGATCGAAGCTCCGTTCTGCGGGCTTGCAGCCAAGCGAAAGTTCACATTTTTAGCATCAGGTGTCAATACATTTCCCCGGCTGTGTGACTTGTCCGGCGGGCAGGCATGGCTTATTTTAAGCACTCGTCCCGACAAGCCAATTTTACGATGGAAGGTACAGATGTCCAAAAGGAGTCTGATTGTTACGCTTTTCCGGCTGACCGCCTCCCTGCCCCTGCTTCTGGCCACTCTGGTCTGCGGCGCTCCGACCGGCGCCGCGTTCAGTCTATCCGCTCTGCCCGCCTCGGTCCGGATGGACCCCGCCGACGGCAGGTTAATCGACGATGCCAGCGTACGGTACGGCGCCAGACCGCTGGGCGACCTGCGCCGGGTCAACTGGGTCTACGACGGCCGGACAGTCAGCCTGCACGCGGCCCGCGGCGAGTACGTCAGCTTCCAGCTCGTGATGGAAAACTTCACCGACAGCACCCTCAAGGACCTCATCGTCGAAATGAAACCGTTCGCCGGCCCCTCCGGCGGCCTGGGTTTCGACCCGGAGCTGTTCCTGGAGTGGGCGGTCGAGGTCAAGGAGCACTCGACCGGCTACGAGCGCGGCAACCTGGGCCCGGGCTGGTACCCGGACGCCCTGATCCCCCTGGGCCTGCTCCAGCAGGACGTGAGCCGGCTGGACCGGCTGAGCTATCCCCTGGAGCTGCCGGATTTCCGCAACCGGATCGACAGCCAGAAATTCCTGCTCGTCTGGGTGGACCAGTTCGTCCCGTTGGAGAACGTCCCCGCCGGGCAGTACGAAAGCGAGATTTCGGTGCGTTGCGGAGCCGAACGGCGCAGCCTGCCGGTGAAGCTCACGGTCTGGAACTTCGCCGTTCCCAACTCCAACCGGCTGGCCGGAAACCTTCAGCACGAGGGGTTCCTGCGGGGGATGGAGCCGAGGCTCGAGCTGGCGGTCTATCAGCTTTTCAAGAAAAACCGCGTGGTGCCGGCGGACCCGACCTATACGCCGTCGATTTCGGTGACTGACGACGGAGCGGTGAAAATCGGCTGGGAGGAGCACGACGCCCGACTCGGCAAGTACTTCTCCGGCGAGGCATTCACCGAAAAGTACGGCTACCGCGGCCCCGGCTATGGGGAGCCGATCGAACAATACGTGCTGCCGTTCGATGTCTACGGCAAGTACGGCACCCGGGGCTGGCCGGATATCGGCAAGCCGGACGTGGAGCGCAGGACGGAAAACCGGGCGACGTACATCGAGGCGATCCGCCAGGTGCGCGACCACATCCTCGGCCTGGCCGACCCACACAAGACCCGCCTGATCGTCTACCTCAACGGCCTGGACGAGTCCTACTTCCCGGAGGCTTGGGACCGGATGGTCTATTACGGCAAGATCTTCGATGAATATTTCCCGGAGAGCAACTACCGGGTGGACGGCAGCTACAGCGAGGAAGCGATGAAGGTGATCGGCGGGGCGATCGACTACTGGTGCTGCCACAC
>JAZDIG010000547.1:0-2762 GCA_043805105.1 Candidatus Glassiibacteriota bacterium
GAGTTTGGCGCCCACAAGGCTCTTACTGCGGAACAGGCAGCCAAACGCCTCGGCGGCAATCGCTTTCGACTGGCGGGCAACTTTGCCATCATCAACCCCAAATGCGTCTGGGATGCCATTATCGATGAAAATCCCTACCCCGTCAAGCTCCTCTTCTTTATCAGCTCCAATCCGCTTATGACCCGCGCCAACGCCCGGGAAGTCCGCAAGGCCCTGGAGAAGGTGGAATTCATGGCGGTAGCCGACTTCTTCCTCACGCCCACGGCCGAACTCGCCGACATCGTGCTGCCGGCAGCGACCTGGCTCGAGATGGACTACCTGGGGGATTTCTGGAAACGGCACGGACACCTCCTCACGCGCCGGAAGATCATCTCGGTGGGCGAGTGCCGTTCTGACCACGAGATGCTGAACGATCTGGCGCACCGGGTGGGACAGGGAGAGCACTGGTGGGATACCTTCGAAGGAGGCCTGGACTATATTCTCGAACCCATGGGGATAACCTGGCAGGAGTTTAAAAAGAACGATCGTGTGCGGGGGGAAGTGCGGTATGAAAAGTACCGGGAGAAGGGATTCTCGACGCCGACCCGGAAATTCGAGCTGTCTTCCACGCTTCTTGAGAAGTGGAGATATGATCCCCTCCCGCAGTACCGCGAACCGCCGGAGAGTCCCGTGAGCACCCCGGAAGTCTACGCCCGCTTTCCCTATACCCTGATTACGGGAGCGCGCCAGCCCGGTTTCTTTCACGCGGAGAACCGCCAGCTCGCCTGGACCCGCGAGCTCCACCGGGACCCTGTGGTCGAGATCCACCCGGATGCGGCTGAAAAAGAGGGAATCGGGGATGGGGACTGGGTCATTATCGAGTCGCCCCGGGGTAGGATCCGGCAGCGGGCCAAGCTCACCTGCGGCATTGCCCCGGATATCGTCGCCGCCCAGCACGCCTGGTGGTTTCCGGAAAAGCGCGATCCGGGGCACGGCTGGGAGGAGTCCAACGTCAACGTCCTGACCGATGATTCCTTCGCGAGCTGCGATCCGGCCATGGGGGCGAACCACATCCGCAGCCTGCTCTGCCGGATCTATCCCGAGGATGAGAGGATACCCCAATGAGACTGGAAATCACTGAGGAGAAGTGCTGGGGATGCATGACCTGCGAAGTGGCCTGCAAGCAGGAAAATCAGGCGCCCGACGGTGTAAAGCTCATCCATGTATGGGAGGACGGGCCGAGGCAGGTGAACGGCCGGTGGCACTTTGTCTTCCGGGCGAACCGCTGCCGCCACTGCGCAGAGCCGCCTTGCGCCGCTGCCTGTCCTGAGGTCGCGATCGGCAAGAGAAAAGACGGTATCGTGATTCTGGATCGGGATAAGTGCAGCGGCTGCCGCTCCTGTCTTTTAACCTGCCCCTATAACGCAATCGCCTTCGACGAAACGTCCGGAGTCGCTATGAAGTGCAACCTCTGCCACCACCGTATAGACAAGGGCTTGCTGCCGGCGTGCGCCGACAATATTTGCCTTGCCCACTGCATCAATCTGATTTTCACAGACTCGGAGGCGGAGCCCTGAAGTCAGCCGATATCAAGAACTCTCCCGCCTCGATTGAGCAGCAGCGCGTCGAATTATCAACCAGCCATCGCCTCGGGTCAAGAGGATCACCGGGACATGGATCACTGTGTAGACCAGTGGCCTTGAACTACCGCTTCAAGCCGCCTGGTAGTGGATTTAGGCTGATCGCCGCGCTTGTTAATTGAGGCGCTTTATGGTACTGCGAACAGCAATGAGTAACAGTCAAAACTAACCCCGATACACGGGATAAGGGCTAAAAATATTTCTGACTTACTAATAGCAAAGGCGTCTGCGAAAATCGTCGTCTACGGACGCATGATCAAATTCGAACATAGTATTTTTGCCCTGCCCTTCGCCTTATCCGCCCTGCTGTTGGCCCACCGGGTAAACCCGGTTACGCCGCAACTGGTTTTCTGGATTATCATGGCCGTGGTTTGGGCCAGGTCGGCCGCAATGGGCTTCAATCAGCTGGTAGACGCCCGCTGGGACGCCAGAAATCCTCGGACTGCCGCACGAGAAATACCTGCCGGCCATATATCTTTGAGGGAAACAGGCGTCTTTGTCTTTGTCTCCAGTCTGCTTTTTATCCTCTCCGCGTTGGCTATCTCGCGCCTGTGCTTCTGGTTTTCAATCCCCGTCCTTTTGATCCTCTGCAGTTATTCCTACGCCAAGAGATACACTTGGCTCTCCCATCTGATTTTGGGATTTGTCCAGGCCCTGGGTCCGCTGGGGGTGTGGCTGGCCGTAACGGGTAATTTCTCCTCGAAAATAGCGGTGCTTTCCCTTACCCTCGGCACTTATATTGCCGGATTTGATTTACTTTATTCCTGTCAGGACACGGAATTTGACCGCCGCGAAGGACTCTACTCCGTACCGGCTAATTTAGGCATCCGGCGCGCCCTGAATTATTCCATTTTTCTCCACGTGATCACCTTTATCTCTCTGCTCTCCCTTTACTGGATTTTTACCCTGAGTTACTTTTATCTGGCCTATGCGATCATCATCGGGCTGCTCCTCATCGTGGAACATAAGATTGTCAAACCTGACGACCTGTCGCGCATCAAAATCGCCTTTTTTCATGTGAACAGCTTGATTTCCGTGCTCCTGCTGGCAGCGATGCTGACGGAAGAGTTGATCAGAAGGGTGAATATTGCATGAATTACGAGAATCTGCATGATTTCGTCAAGCTGCTGGAGGCAAAACAGG
>JAZDIG010000548.1:0-21880 GCA_043805105.1 Candidatus Glassiibacteriota bacterium
GTTTCGCTGCCGTCGCGTTTCAGCAGGTCGTCGTAGATTTCGGCGCGGGCCCGATTTACCGCATCGGCCGGTTCTTTCAGTTCGCCCCCGCCGCGCGAGACGAAGTCGGCGGCCCGTTCACCGGTGATCTTGCCCCAGACCAGGCATTCGGCGGTGGAGTTGGTGCCCAGGCGATTGGCGCCGTGCAGGCTCACACAGGCGGCCTCTCCCGCGGCCCAGATTCCCTCGACCGGCGTCTTGCCGTCGATGTCGGTGTGGACGCCGCCCATGGTGTAATGGAAGACTGGCCGGCAAGGGATCGGCTCGTAGACCGGGTCCACATCGACGAATTTCATCGACAGTTCGCGGATAAATCCCAGCCGCTCGTTGATCCTGTCGGCGCCCAGGTGGCGCAGGTCGAGGTGGACGTAGTCGAGGCCGTTGGGGCCGGTGAAGCCGTGGCCTTGCTTGATTTCGGTGATCATCGAGCGGGAGACGATATCCCGCGGGGCCAGCTCCATCATCTTGCCAGCGTATTTCTCCATGAAGCGCTCGCCCTTGTTGTTGATCAGATAGCCGCCCTCTCCCCGGCAGGCCTCGGTCATCAGGATACCGGTTGGAACCAGACCCGTGGGATGGAACTGGATGAATTCCAGGTCCTTGACCGGGATACCCGCCCGGTAGGCCAGGGCGATGCCGTCGCCGGTGACCGAATGCGAATAGGTGGTGAACCCGCTCAGGCGGCCGAGGCCCCCGGTGGCGATAATCAGCGCCCGGCCCAGTAGCACGTGGAAGCCGCCGGTGGCCAGGTCGATCGCGGTCAATCCCCGGAAACAGTTGTCCTGGACCAGGATCGAGGTGACGAACCATTCATCGTAGCGGGTGGTGTTCTGGTAACGTGTAAGATTATCGTAGAGGCACTGCATCTCGAAGAAGCCGGTCTTGTCTGCGGCGTAGGTGGCGCGAGGGTAGCCGTGTCCGCCGAAAGGCCGCTGGTCGATCCGGCCGTCCGGCCGCCGGCTCCAGGGGATTCCCCAGTGTTCGAGCTGGCGGATTTCGTCCGGCATCGCCCGGACGAACCGGTAAACCACGTCCTGGTCGGCGAGGAAGTCGCTGCCCTTGACCGTGTCCCAGGCGTGCAGGTCGAGGCTGTCGCCTTCCTCCTCGCGCAGTACCGCGGCGGTTCCGCCTTCGGCCGCCACGGAATGGGAACGCATGAGCTGTACCTTGCTCACCAGGCCGATATCCACTTTCCCGCCGGTGGCGATCGAGGCGCTCAGGGCGGCACGCAGCCCGGCCAGACCGGAACCGAGGATCAGAATATCGTGCGAGATGGTGTCCGACATCATTTGACTCCGGTGACGAGAGATTCGGTTGGATAAGTGAAGAGAGCTTTCGGGTCGAGTTCGAGCGCCATGATTCTGTGCCTGATCTTCCAATGTGCCGATAAAGAGCCGGTCTGATAAAAGTCTGTCAGGCGACTTTGTAGCTAACGGTCAGAGCAGGAACAATGTTGCGGCATGTCATGATCCGGGCCTCTCCGGTAAGATGCGGCGAGCCTCTGGAAGAGCCGCCGGCCGGGCCGACCGCAGATGGGCTCCGGCTGAGGTTGCCAGTTGCTCGATTTATCGGACACGAAGCGCGGACCACGCGAGATTGCATGAGTAGTGAGAGGCAAAAACCCGGCGGTAAAAGTACCATGCGGCCACGGAGCAAGTCAAGCCTCTTGATGACAGCCGGCGGCAGGGTTAAAAAAGTTGACAAAAGCCCTGCTGCATGGTATTTTAATTCTGCAGCGGCAGGTGGGCCGGCCCAGCCGGTCCGGTGTCGGTGCATTCAGATTTTTCGCCCGCAACAATCGACGAGAATGAAATTCGAGTGAACTGGAGAGCTACCAAACACTCAGGATGCTGCGGTTCGGGTCTCTGACTGAGGATTCGGGCGATGCAGACAAGCGGAACAACCGGTCCGCTTTTTTTTGTAATTTTTTACTGGATTTGAATCTGCGAATTTATTAGTTTGACGCACTTCATAATCGATTATCGAGACGTGCAGGAGGCTCGTGAGTACTAAAAACGTCCGCGTAAACCAGCAGATCCGGATTTCCCCGATAAGGCTGATCGACAGCGACGGGTCGCAGGTGGGCGTGGTACCGCTCGAGGAAGCTCGCAAACTGGCCGAGGAGCGTGAGCTCGATCTGGTGGAAGTGGCTCCCACCGCCCGGCCGCCGGTAGTCCGGATTATGGATTACGGCAAGTTCAAGTACCGGGAGAGCAAGAAGGCCAGGGATGCCAAAAAAAGGCAGCACGTTATCCAGATGAAGGAGATCAAGCTGCGCAGCAAGATCGACGAGCACGATCTCCAGTTCAAGCTCAGGCATGCGCGCAAGTTCCTCGAAAAGCACAACAAAGTCAAAGTCACGATGGTCTTCCGCGGCCGGGAGGTCGTCCACAAGGAACTGGGAGAGGAAGTGCTGAAGCGTTTCCAGGACGAAGTGGTCGATCTCGCCACCCAGGAAGGGGAGATCAAGATGGAAGGCCGCAACATGATCCTGCTGCTGTCTCCCAAAAATGCCTGAAAACCGACCGGGTTGCCGGTAACGTACTGCGGCAAGAAGCGCAAGGAGTAAAAGTGCCTAAAGTCAAGTCATTGAGAGCTGCGGCCAAGAGATTCAAGAAAACCGCCAACGGCAAGATCCGCCGGAAAAAAGCTTACCACAGCCACATCCTGACCAAAAAGAGCCCGAAGCGCAAGCGGTCGCTGCGCAAGGGCACCGTGATCAGCCGTGCCGACACACCGCGGGTCAGGAAGATGCTGCCATACTCCTGAGCGGCCGGAAGGCTGCGCAGGGACATCCGGGGAGTGCCCTAAAACGAGCCGGACCGAAAGAGGAATAAGATGCCACGGGTAAAAACCAACGTCGCCTCGCACAGGCGCAGGAAGAAAATTCTGAAAAGAGCCTCCGGTTACCGGGGCGGACGCAGCAAATTGCTCAGCTCCGCCCGGGAGACCGTGGATCGCGCACTCAGGTATTCCTACATCCACCGCAAACAGAAAAAGCGTGATTTCCGCGGGCTGTGGATCCTGAGGATCAACGCTGCCGCCCGGCAGTTCGGCCTCAGCTACAGCCGATTTATGGACGGCCTCAAAAAAGCCGGCGTCGAGGTGAACCGCAAGGTGCTTGCGGAGCTGGCGGTCCATGACCTCCAGGCTTTCGAAAAGCTGGTCAATACCGCCAAGGGAAACTGAAACGTAGCGGTTTCTTCACCCGGGACGCCGATAAGCGCGGCCGCTCCTGTTTGCGAAAGCTGAAATCCCCGATCAAACGACTCTACGGCCAGGGCGCCAAGGGTGCGAGCCCGCGCGGACAGGCGCCGGCGTGCTCGAAATCTGATCGGGGATTTTTCGTGTCCAATCGCTGCGAAGCGGTTGCTGAATGCAGAGCCGGTTCGCCGGCCGGCGGCAACGGAAGATGAAGAAGGAAATACACCGGATGTCCCCAGTCACGGAAAGCCTAGACCGGATCGCCGCGGAGGCTCCCGAGCGGATCGGGGGGGCGGCGGATCTGGACGAGCTGGAACGGCTGCGGCTCGAATTCCTCGGCCGCAAGGGCCGGTTGACCGAAATTCTCCACGGCCTGGTCCAGGTATCGGAAGACCAGCGGCCGCTGGTGGGCAAGCGGGCCAACCAGCTCAAAAACGAGATTGTCGGCCTGCTGGAGCGTCGCCGCGAGGCACTCGAGGGCGAGCGGCTCCGGACCGAACTCGCCGGCCACAGGCTGGATGTCACCCTGCCGGGTCGCCGGCCCTGGACCGGCACCGTCCACCCGCTCAGCCGGACCTTCGAGCGGATCAACCAGATTTTCTTCTCCATGGGCTTTTCGCTGGCCGAGGGGCCCGAGATCGAGGATGAGTTCCATAATTTCGATGCGCTGAACACTCCGCCGGACCATCCGGCCCGCGACGTGCAGGATACGATCTACCTGGAGGGCGGGCTGCTGCTGCGTTCGCACACCTCGCCGGTCCAGGTGCGCCACATGCAGAGCCACCGGCCGCCGGTCAGGATCATCGCCCCGGGCCGAGTTTTCCGCCGGGATACTCCGGACGCCAGCCACAGCCCGGTGTTCCATCAGCTCGAAGGCCTCTACGTAGACGACCACGTCACTTTCGGCGACCTCAAGTACACGCTGGAAAAGTTCGCCCTGCAGCTTTTCGGCCCCGGCGCCACCCTGCGCTTTCGGCCCTCGTTCTTCCCGTTCACGGAGCCCAGCGCGGAAGTGGACTGCCGCTGTGTGTTCTGCGCCGGTAAAGGCTGCGGCATCTGCAAACGGTCCGGCTGGATCGAGCTATTGGGCTGCGGCATGGTGGATCCGAACGTTTTCACGGCGGTCGGCTACGACCCCGAGCACTGGACCGGATTCGCCTTCGGCCTCGGTATCGACCGGATCTGCATGCTGGTGCATGGGATCAACGACATCCGGCTCTTTCTGGAATCCGACGTCGATTTTCTCTCTCAGTTCTGACAAGTGTAAGAGTCTCAGATGAAGATCAGCTACAACTGGCTTAAATCCCTGATCGATTTCGACCTGACGCCCGCGGAGCTGGCCGAGCGGCTGACGCTGAACGGCCAGGCGGTGGAAGAGCTGCACCGGCTGAGTGCGGGCCTGGACGGCGTGGTGGTGGGTCGCGCCACCGCGATCAGGCCGCATCCCGGCGCCGACCGTCTGCGGCTGGTGAGCGTGGATTACGGGGAAGGCCGGTCTGTGGAAGTAGTGTGCGGGGCGCCCAATGCAGCCGAGGGCGGCACCTATCCGCTGGCTGTGGAGGGCGCCGTGCTGGCCGGGGGATTCGAGATCAAGCGGGCGAAGATCCGCGGCGTGGAAAGCTGCGGTATGCTCTGTTCGGAGCGGGAACTGGGGATCAGCGAGGATGCCTCCGGCCTGATGGAGCTGGACGGCGCTCTGGCTCCCGGTACGCCCCTGGCCGCCGCTCTGGGCTGGGAGGACTGGCTCCTGCTGCTCGACCTCGGCGCCAACCGCGGCGACATGTGGAGCCACCTGGGCGCGGCGCGTGAAGTCCAGGCGTTCGCCGGGACAAAGATCGTGTACCCCGAATCGAAGCCGGTGGAGACAGATCCGCCGGTCGAAAAACTTACCTCGGTGAAAATTCTCGATACCGAGGGCTGCCCGCGCTACCTGGCCCGGGTGATCACCGAGGTCAAAATCGGACCCTCCCCCCGCTGGCTGGTCGAGCGGTTGGAAGCCGTGGGCCAGCGCAGCATCAACAACGTGGTCGATGTGACCAACTTCATCCTGCTGGAGCTGGGACAGCCGCTGCACTCGTTCGACCTTGACAAGCTGGGCGGGAACCGGATCGTGGTGCGCAAGGCCGCCGCCGGCGAGAAGATCACCACCCTGGATGACGTCGTCCGCACGCTCGGCCCCGCCATGACCGTGATCGCCGATGAAACCAAGCCGGTGGCTGTGGCTGGGATAATGGGCGACAAGTACAGTGAAGTGGACCAGAATACCAGCCGCGTGCTGCTCGAATGCGCTTATTTCGACCCCGCCACCAACCGCCGCACGGCCCGGGCCCTGGGGATGTTCACCGAGGCGAGCCGGCGGTTCGAGCGGGGAGTGGACTACGGCCTGATGCCCTACGCCCTGGACCGCGCCGCCCGGCTGATCGCGGAAGTCTCCGGCGGGAAGGTGGCCCGGGGCGCGATCGACGTCTACCCGAAAAAAATAGAACAGAACCGGATCAGGCTCCGTGCTTCGCGGATCGAGCGGCTGCTCGACGTCCGGCTGGAGGAACGCGAAATTTTCCGGCTGCTGGAGAGTCTCGATTTCCGGATCGCCAAAGCGGGCAAGGGCGTATTCGAAGTGACGGTGCCCGCCTGCCGCAGCCTGGATGTGACCCGGGAAGTGGACCTGATCGAGGAACTGGCCCGGCTCTACGGCTACGACCGGATTCCCGAGCGCGCCAAGCTCGAAATCAGCCCGGAGGCTCCCGGCGGAGAAAATTATATCCGGGAAATGCAGATCAGGGCCAGGCTCGCCGGAATGGGCTTCCAGGAAGCGATGACCACTTCGTTCTCCGGGTCGGACCTGGTGGAGAAGGTTTGCGGCGAACGGTTGTACGACCCGGTCAGGGTCGCCAGCCCGCTGTCGGCCGAGGAGGACGTGCTGCGGCCCAATCTGTTCATGTCCCTGCAGGCCTGCATCCGCAGAAACGTGAACCGCCGGAACCATGATCTGAGGCTTTTTGAAATGGGCGAGGCCTTCGCCAGGAAGCCCGGTGAGAAGGGCACCGGCGAGGTGCGCCGGCTGGCGCTGGTCGCCACCGGCGCGGTCGGTCCGGTGCATTGGGCCGGTGGGAGCGGAAACTGGGACTTCTTCGGCCTGAAAGGGGTCTTCGAGTCCCTGGCGGAAGCGCTGCGGGTGAGGGGACTGAGTTACAAGCGGGATGACCACCCGCGCTATTCTCCGGCCGAGTGCGCCGCAATTCTGCTCGACGGCGGACGGATCGGCCATCTCGGGCTGGTTTCCAACGAAACAGGCCGGCTGCTCGATCTGCCGGAAAAAGTCTACTACCTCGAAGTGGACCTCGATCCGCTCGTGGCCGCCGCCGGCGAGACGAAGTACCGGGAACTTTTCCCCTATCCCGGCATCCGGCGGGACATGTCGATATTGGTGGACCTGGAAATCCCGTGCCGGGAGCTGGTTGAGGAAATCCGCGCCGCCAGCCCGCTGGTGGAAGAGGTGAGCGTGTTCGACCTTTACCAGGGCGAGCACGTCCCGGCGGGAAAGCGCAGCCTGGCTCTTTCCGTGCTTTTTCAGAGCCGGGAGCGCACCCTCACCGACCAGGAAGCGGAATCCGCTTTCGCCGGCATCGTCAACAGGCTGGTAAAGAAATTCGGCGTTCAGCAAAGATGACGACCACGGATCTGATTCCGGCCTTCGCCGCTCTTGATAACCTGTCGGCCGGCAGGTAGATTATCCTCCGGCACCTTACCCGCGGAGACCGCCATGAGCGATGCCCTTGAAAGGCTGGAGAACAGGATCAGGCAGCTTGGTGAGAGACTGGAGGCCCTGCGGGCGGAAAACGAAAATTTCCGCAGACACGCGGGCGGCGGAGAGCAAAGCCTGAATTCGCAGCAGGCTTTGCACGAGATTGACTCGCTGAGGCGGGGAAAAAGACAGCTTCAGAAAAAAATCGAAAGGATCGATCAGGGCTTGAGCCGGCTGATCGAACAGATCGACCAGTTGCAGTCCTGAATGAAAACTCCGGCGGGCCGGGCCGGTTGGATTGAGTACGTTCCCGACTGTTTCGCTCCCGGCCTGTTGACTTGTAGTTTTGTTTGCTTTACATTTTAATGAAAGCGAATCTTACTTTTTCCAACTTATTAATTTTTAAATAAATATAAGATTCAATTTGTTAATCACGTCAGGTTGCGAATAGAGCGCTATGGTCGATGACAATATAACTTCAACCAGAGTCACGATATTCGGGGAGACCTACAACATCAGGAGTCAGGCCGATCCGGAGTACACTTCGGCGGTTGCCGAACACGTCGACAACACGATGCAGATGATAAAGAAGCAGATCGGCATGCAGGATCCCCTGAAGATAGCGATTTTAGCGTCTATGTCGATAACCGATGAGCTTTTTCAGGCAAAGGAGAATTCGGCCCTAAAGAGCGCAGATATCGAGGAGAAGTGCAATTCACTGCTCGACATGGTGGACAGTTACCTGAACCGGCACCAGACCACGGAACCGTTGTCGCAGCGATCTCTGCGCTGAAATATCGATCAGGCAAGGGATTATTCCCCGTCTGTACGTGATTAACAAATTGATCCTACACTGAACCGATGGGAACCGTCTCTGCCGGCTGACCACATGCCCTCATTACGCAGGGACTTGGGAATCCGGCAGGAGGTAACCCTCCCTTATTGTTCAGGGGTCTTTTTGTCTCACGTATGACGGGGTTTTTTATTAGCCTCTGGAGGATGAATCGCCGGAAGAAGCCGCTCCGGCCCGGGCACTTTTAAAAAGGATTTTCCCGTTTAACGGTTATTCATAGATCACTTCCGGCCGAAACGCACCGGGAGGAAGACCATCAACTATTTAAGTGATTCACTGGAGCCTAAATGTCTTCGATAATGAGCAATTTCATACCTTTTATCGGTCTTCTGGCGCTGTCCGCGGGCTTTTTCTTCCTCGGATACTGGGTCAGCAAAAAGATCGCCCAGGGCAAGATGCGCGATTCCGAGTCCCTGGTGAAGAAAATGCTGACCGAAGCCGATAAGCAAGCGGAAACCATCCGTAAGTCCGCCGAGATTGAGAGCAAGGAAAAGTACTACCAGGCCCGGCTCAATTTCGAGCGTGAGACCGAGAGTAAGCGCAAGGAGCTGGAACAGGTCCAGCGGACGATCCACGACCGGGAACTCAACCTGGACAAGAAGCTGGAGATAGTGGACAAGAAGGAGAAGGAAGTGGCCCGCATGAGCGAAGAGGTGGCCGTGCGGGAACGAGTGGTAAAGAGCAAGGACGAGAAGCTGACCCAGCTTATCACCGAACAGAACGCCCGCCTGGAGCGTATCGCCGGGCTCAGCGCCGAGGAAGCCAAGCGCGAGCTGATCGAGAACCTCAAGGAGGAGGCGCGCGTCGAGGCCTCCCAGTTCGTGAAGGACATCCGGGAAAAAGCCAAGCGTGAGGCGGAAAAGGAGGCCAAGCAGATCATCACCCTCGCCATCCAGCGCTGCGCCGCCGACCACGTGGTCGAATCCACGGTCAGCGTGGTCAACCTGCCCTCCGATGAAATGAAGGGCCGGATAATCGGCCGGGAAGGCCGCAACATCCGCTCCTTCGAAATGGCCACCGGGATCGACGTCATAATCGACGATACTCCGGAGGCGGTGATCCTGTCCGGCTTCAGCCCGATCCGCCGCGAAATTGCCAGGCTGGCCATGGAGCGGCTGATCGCCGATGGCCGGATCCACCCGGGCCGGATCGAGGATGTGGTGGAAAAGTGCCGCAAGGAAGTGGAAGAGAAGATCCAGCAGGCGGGCGAGGAGGCCTGCTACGAAACCGGCGTGCACGGCCTGCACAGCGAGATGGTGTCGCTCCTGGGACGGCTCAAGTTCCGCACCAGCTACGGCCAGAACAACCTGCAGCACGCCAAGGAAGTGGCTTTCCTCTGCGGCCTGATGGCGGCCGAGCTGGGGCTGGACATCGAGATGTCCAAGCGCTGCGGCCTCCTGCACGACATCGGCAAGGCGGTGGACCATGAGGCGGAGGGAACCCACACCGAAATCGGCGTGGAGCTGGCGCGCAAGTACGGTGAGCCGGAGGACGTGATCAACGCCATCGCCTCGCACCACAACGACGTCGAATGGACCTCGCTGATTTCGGTGCTCGTCCAGGCCGCCGACGCTCTTTCCGGAGCGCGTCCCGGCGCCCGCCGCGAAACGCTCGAAACCTACGTCAAGCGCCTCGAACAACTCGAACAGATCGCCGACGGATTCAAGGGCGTGCAGAAGGCTTACGCTATCCAGGCCGGCCGCGAAATCCGGGTGATGGTCCTGCCGGAAGAGGTGGACGACAGCCACAGCGAGGTCATGGCCGGCGAGATCGCCCGCAAGATCGAAAAGGAACTTGAGTACCCCGGCCAGATAAAAGTTCTGGTGATCCGGGAAACCAGGGCCACCGACTACGCCAAATAACGGCAGATCAGGAGAAAATCGTTGCGGATACTTTTCATTGCCGACATCCTCGGCGGACCGGGCCGCAAGGTGGTCGGCGCGCTGCTGCCGGAGCTGATCCGGGAAAAAAAGGCTGACTTCTGCCTGGTCAACGGTGAAAACGCCGCCGGCGGTTTCGGCCTCACCCCGGAACTGGCCGAGGAGCTTTTCGCCCTGGGCGTGGACGTCATTACCAGCGGCAACCACATCTGGGACCGCAAGGAAATTTTCCCGGTCCTCAACACCCGCCGCGATATCCTGCGTCCGGTCAATTACCCTCCCGACAACCCGGGCCGGGGCGTGGGAGTCTACGCCAGCCGGGACGGCGCCCCAGTGGGCGTGATCAACCTGCAGGGCCGGGTATTCATGAAGGAGATCGACTGCCCGTTCCGCAGCGTGCTCCCGGTGATCGACAAGCTGCACGAAGAGACGCGGGTGGTGATCGTGGATTTCCACGCCGAGGCGACCGCCGAAAAGATCGCCCTGGGCTGGTACCTCGACGGCCGGGTGAGCGCCGTGCTCGGCACCCACACTCACGTCCAGACCGCAGACGAGCGCATTCTGCCGGCCGGCACCGGCTTCATCACCGATGCCGGCATGACCGGCTCGATCGACGGCGTGATCGGCATCAAGAAAGAGCTCGCCATTCAGCGCTTCCTCACCCAGACCCCCAACCGCTTCCAGCCCGCCGACAGCAACCTCTGGATGATGGGCGTGCTGGTCGAGGTCGATTCCGTGACCGGCCGCACGCAGAGTATCGAGAGGCTCCAGATACCCCACGACTCAAGCTCGAAGAGATAACAGTCCAGTCATCAATCCTGTACTCCAGCCGACCATTTCTTTTTATATTGACGGACGAATCCAGCCGTGCCTATTCGACCATTCGGAGGAATTTGTCAGATGTCCGCAAAAATTATCGATGGTAAGGCAGTTGCAGCCGGTATCAGGGAAGAGCTGAAAGAGCGCATTGCCGCGCTCGCCGCCCGGGGAGTGGTCCCGGGCCTGGCCACCGTGCTGGTGGGCGAAAATCCGGCCAGCAAATCATATGTCGGGATGAAGCAGAAGATGTGCGCGGAGCTGGGAATTCTATCGGTGCCGCACCATCTTCCGGCCCAGACGAGCCAGGAGGAACTGCTGAGGCTGGTCGATGAGTTGAACAACGACGAAAAGGTCCACGGGATTCTGGTCCAGCTGCCCCTGCCGGAACAGATCGACGAGAAAGCCGTTATCGAAGCGATCAGCCCGGAGAAAGACGCGGACGGCTTTCATCCGGTGAGCCTGGGAAGGCTGGTAATCGGCATGGAAGGCTTCCGGCCGTGCACGCCGGCGGGAGTGCAGGAGCTTTTGGTGCGCAGCGGCGTGAAACTTTCCGGCAAGGAAGTGGTGATTGTCGGCCGCAGCAACATTGTCGGCAAGCCGCTGGCCAATATCCTGGTGCAGAAGGCGGATGGAGCGGACGCCACGGTCACTGTCGCCCACAGCCGCACGAAGGACCTTGCCGCGGTGGTCAGACGGGCCGACGTGCTGGTGGCCGCCATCGGCCGGGCGGAGATGATTCCCGGCGACTGGATCAAGCCGGGCGCGGTGGTAATCGACGTCGGCTCGAACCGGGTGGAAGATCCCGGCAGCAAAAATGGCTACAAGTGGGTGGGCGACGTCCACTTCGAGAGCGCCTGCCGGGTGGCCTCGCTGATCACTCCCGTGCCCGGCGGCGTGGGACCGATGACGATCGTGATGCTGATGACCAACACCGTTATCGCCGCCGAACGCACTCTGGCCCACAGGGAGAAATGAACTTTGGAATTCCGCGTTTACACTGTCAGCCAGCTCACCGCCGAAGTAAAATACCTGATCGAGGGATCGTTCCCGCCGGTGTGGGTCGAGGGGGAACTGACCAACTTCGTCCATCACGGCTCGGGCCACATGTACTTCTCGCTCAAGGATGAGGCGGCCACGCTGCGCTGCGTGTTCTTCCGGCAGAACAACCTCCGTCTCGCTTTCCGGCCGGAGAACGGCATGAAGGTGCTGGCGTTGGGCGAATTGACCGTGTACGAGCCGAGCGGCCAGTACCAGCTCAAGGTGGCCCAGCTCAGGCCGGCCGGTATCGGCGAACTGCAGCTCGCTTTCGAACAGCTCAAGGCCAGGCTCCAGGCTGAGGGTTTTTTCGACCCCGAACGCAAGCGGGCCATACCGGCTTTCCCCTCCGTGGTGGGCGTGGTCACCAGCCCCACCGGCGCGGTCATCCGCGACATCGTTTCCGTTATCGCCCGGCGTTGCCCATCGGTGCGGATCGTCCTGTTTCCGGTGCGGGTGCAGGGCGAGGGAGCGGCCGGGGAGATAGCCGAGGGGATCCGCGCTCTGGGCCGCTGGGGGGGAGCCGACGTTTTGATCGTCGGCCGCGGCGGCGGCTCGATGGAAGACCTCTGGGCGTTCAACGAGGAGGCGGTGGCCCGGGCCATTTTCGAATGTCCCACGCCGGTAATCAGCGCCGTGGGCCATGAAACCGATTTCACCATCGCCGACTTCGTCGCCGACCTGCGGGCGCCCACGCCCAGCGCCGCCGCCGAATTCGCCGTGCCGGACGCAGCCGAGCTGAAAGCGGGCCTGCGGGGGATTTCCTCCCGCCTGCTGAGGGCCGGCCGGGAGCGAGTCGAGACGGCTTGGCAGGAGCTGGATGGCCTGGAGCGGGAGCTGAGTCCCCGGCGGCTGCAGGCCCGGTTGAACTATGGCCGGGAGCACACCGGCAGCCTGGCGCGGCTGTTGGCCGTATATGCCGGCGGCCGCCTTACCGGCGGAGCCACCCGCTGGGAAGGCCTGCGCCGGCAGCTCGTGGCGCTGAATCCCGCCGGCGTGCTCGGCCGCGGCTTTGCCCTGGCGCGCACTCCGCAGGGTGAAATCATCCGCGACGCCGCCGGGGTGGAGGTGGGCGACCGGGTCGAGCTGACCCTGAGCCGCGGGGCGCTCGACTGCCGCGTCGAGGCCGCCCGGACCGCCGCTCTCCCCTTCGCCCTGCCCGGGCTCCCCGAATCTCTCAAGGCGCAAAAAAAAACAGCAAAGCTGAACGGAGAGGAAAATGGCAGGCAGCAAAGATAAAAATTTCGAGCAGCTCATGGCCCGGCTCGAAGAAATCGTGGCCCGGCTGGAGGACGAGCAGTTGCCCCTGGAGGAATCGATCAGGCTTTTCACGGAGGGAGTGGAGCTGGCCCTGACTGCGCGGGGAAAGCTCGAGGACGGTGAAAAGAAAGTCCAGAAGCTGATCGAGAAGCTGGAGGGCGGCTTCGAGCTCGAAGACCTCGACAGCGACATCGAGGAATGAACCCGGGTGGTTCGAGATGGACGTCAAGGCTTACCTGAGTGAACAGAAGGGGCGGGTGGACGCTGCGCTGGCGGAGATAGTTTCCGCCTGGCCCGCCACCGGACTGGCCGAGGCTATGGCCTACAGCCTGACCGCCGGCGGCAAAAGGCTGCGGCCGATCCTGACGGTCACGGCTTTCCGCTGCTGCCTGGGCCGGGGCGAGGCGGTTTACCGCGGCGCCTGCTCCCTGGAGCTCCTGCATACCTACACCCTGATCCACGACGACCTGCCGGCGATGGACGATGACGACTTCCGGCGCGGCCTGCCCACCTGCCACCGGAAATTCGGCGTGAGGCGGGCGCTCTTCGCCGGCTCGGCGCTGCTCCTGGCGGCTTTTACCGAACTGTCGCGCTGTACTGGGGAACTCGGCCTGGAACCTGAGCAGTCTTCCCGGGCCGTGGCCTCCGTGGCCGGGGCGCTGGGCGGGGGAGGAGTGGTCGGCGGACAGCTGGTGGACCTGCAGAGTGAAAGAAAGCCGATCGGTCCGGAAACCCTCGATTACATCCATTCGCACAAGACCGGCGCGCTGATCCGGGTTTCCTGTACCCTGGGCGCCCTGCTGGCGGGAGCCGGAGGCGAAAGCCTGTCCGCTCTGGCGGATTACGGGGAGAATATCGGCCTGGCCTTCCAGATCGTGGATGACCTGCTGGACGTGGAAGGCGACTCCGCCGAACTGGGCAAGACCGCGGGCAGCGACCAGGCGCGCGGCAAGGCCACCTTTCCCTCGGTGTACGGAGCCGCCCGCAGCCGCGAGCTGGCCGGCCGGGCGGTCGAACGGGCGAAGGACCGGCTGCGGGAAACCGGAATCGATGGCGACGGTATCCTCGCGGCCCTGGCCGATTTCATTATCAGCCGCCGCAGTTGAAACGCCAGTCCGCCGGATAAAGCTCTTGATCGAAGGCAGGGGTCGGCTTAAATTAATAAGCTGACCATAATTAGGTTGAAGCATACGCTCCGCCCGCCAGGCGGACTCGTCTTCAGGGGAAGGAATCGAACGTGACCGGCAATCCAGGCTCCAGGCTGTCGAAAATCGACGGTCCGGCAGACATCAAGGCCTGCTCGCTGGACGAGTTGCGCGAGCTGTGCGGGGAGATCCGCGAGTACCTGGTTTCGGTGGTGTGCGAATGCGGCGGCCACCTCGCCCCCAACCTCGGCGTGGCCGAGCTGACCGTAGCGCTGCATTACGTCTACGATAGCCCCCGGGACCGGATAATCTGGGATGTCGGCCATCAGTGCTACGTTCACAAGATAATCACCGGACGCCGCGAGGCTTTCCGCAAGCTGCGCCAGGAGGGCGGGATTAGCGGCTTTCCCAATCCGGAGGAAAGCCCCTGCGACGCCTTCGTTACCGGCCATGCCAGCACCTCGATCAGTGCGGCGCTGGGTTACGCCACCGCGCGCGACATCGCCCGCCTGGACTTCCGCGTGATCGCGGTGATCGGCGACGGCTCGCTGAGCGGCGGGCTGGCCTACGAGGGCCTGAACAACGCAGGCGCCAGCGGCCGCAATCTGCTGGTGGTGCTCAACGACAACCAGATGTCGATCTCACCCAACGTCGGCGCTTTTTCCAGGTATCTCAACGAGATCATCCTCGATCCGCGCTACAACAAGTTCAAGAGGGACATCTGGGAGGTCACTGAAAAGCTGCCGGTGGGCAAGGCGGAAGTGCGCAAGTTCGCCCGCCGGCTCGAAGAGTCCCTCAAGGGTCTGGTCCTGCCGGGCATGCTGTTCGAGGAGCTGGGGTTCAAGTATTACGGGCCGATCGACGGGCACAACCTCGAAGAGCTCGTCCACTCGCTCCAGGCGGTCAAAACCTTCGAAGGACCGGTGCTGCTGCATGTGCTGACCAAGAAGGGCAAGGGCTACGAGCATGCCGAGGCGAACCCGACCCGCTTCCACGGCACACCGGCTTTCGACGTGAGCACGGGCGTGAGCAAGAGTACCCCGGTACCCAGCTACTCGCGCTTTTTCGGCGAGGCGGTGGTGGAGCTGGCGGAAAACAACCCGCGCATCCTCGCCATCACCGCCGCCATGCCGGACGGCACCGGCCTCAATAGTTTCCGCGACCGGATCCCGCAGCGCTTCTTCGATGTCGGCATCGCCGAACAGCACGCGGTCACCTTCGCCGCCGGCCTGGCCAAAGTGGGGGCCCGTCCCCTGGTGGCGATCTACAGCACTTTCCTGCAGCGCGCGTTCGATAATATGATCATGGACGTGGCCCTGCAGAAACTGCCTGTGGTCTTCGCCCTCGACCGTTCCGGGATAGTCGGTGACGACGGCCCGACGCACAACGGCGTGTTCGACATCAGCTTCATGAGCCTGATCCCCAACCTGGTGGTGGCCGCGCCCAAGGACGAGGTGGAGCTGCGCGACCTGCTCTTCACTGCTTTTCTGCAAGAGAAAGCGCCGTTCTCGATCCGCTACCCCCGCGGCAGCGGCGTGGGCTTGATTCGCTCGCTGCGCTTCCGCGAGCTGCCGGTGGGGACATGGGAGTTCCTGGAGGAGGGTCGCGACGTGGCCGTACTCGCCACCGGCTCGATGGTCTACCCCGCCCTCTGGGCTCGCAAGCTCCTGGCCAAGGACCAGATCGCCGCGGCCGTGATCAACTGTCGCTACGTCAAGCCCCTGGATGAACGGATGCTCGACGAAATCCTCGACAACTTCGAGACCGTGGTCACGGTGGAGGAGAACGTGCTGCGCGGGGGATTCGGCTCCCAGGTAGCGCTCCACGCCGCGGCCCGGCCCGGCCATCACACTAAAATCTCCCACCTCGGGATACCGGACCGCTTCCTCAAGCAGGCCAGCCGCAGCCAGATTCTCGAACGGCTGGGGCTGACCCCTTCCGGAATCTATTCCTTCGTCAGAAACGCGGTCGGCGAGCGCGTAAATGAACATAGTTTTAAAGGCGAACATCTACAATAAAGACGCCGAATACCACGTTAACCGCTGCCTCGACTATCTGACCGGCAAGGGTGTGGGTATCTGGATCGATAGAGATACTGCGCCCCTGGTGAAGTCAGAGTCGTTCCCGGTGATCGACCACCCGGGTCTGCCGGAGGACATCGACCTGGTCGTCGCTCTCGGCGGGGACGGCACAGTGCTGGCGGCCGCCAGGCTGGCCGGGGGGACGCGGGTGCCGATCTTCGCGGTCAACCTGGGCAATTTCGGCTTTCTTACCACCAGCTCGATCGGCGAGTACGGGGGCCATTTCGAGCGGATTCTGGCCGGGGACTACGTGGTGGAGGAGCGGATGATGCTCTACGCCGAAGTCTTTAACCCGGAAGGCTCGGTCAAGTCCTTTACCGCCCTCAACGACATCGTCCTGCACAAGGGGGCGCTGGCCCGGCCGATCCTGATCGACATCAAGGTGGGAGACGATCTGGTGGGAGTGTTTCCCGCCGATGGTGTGATCGTTGCCACGCCCACCGGCTCCACCGCCTATTCGCTCTCCGCGGCCGGACCCATCCTCTATCCGCTCATGAACGCGATCTGCATCACTCCGATCTGCCCTCATACTCTGGCGGTCCGGCCGCTGGTGGTTCCCGCCGAATACTCGATATCTCTTTCCGAACAGTCATCCCACCAGGATGTCGTCATCACCGTAGACGGTCAGCTCAGCCACAGCGTCAAGGAAGAAGACCAGGTGCTCGTTACCCGCTCCGACTACGTGACCAGGCTGATCCGGCCGTTCGAGGGTTCGTTTTTCTCCCTGCTGCGCAGCAAGCTCAAGTGGGGGGAACGCGAGAGGAAACAAGATTAGGTATGCTGCAGACCCTTCGAGTTACCGACTTCGTCCTCTTCGACCAGATAGATATTGAATTCGGCGAGCGGTTGAACGTTATCACCGGTGAAACCGGCGCGGGCAAATCGATCCTGCTGGGAGCGGTGGAGTTGATCCTGGGAGGTGAAATTTCGGCCGCCCAGGTGCGGGTCGGTGCTGAAAAGGCGGTGGTGGAGGGCCTGTTTTCGCTATCCCGGGAGAGGCTCGAGGAGCTCGCCGAGGCGGGCTGGTCGACCGGGAGGGCGGGACCGAGGTGGTGGCGCGCCGGGAGATTTCAGGCTCCGGGCGCAGCCGCTGCTTCATCAATGGGAACCTGGCCAACCTGGCCCTGCTGCGCCGGCTGGGCGAGGAGCTGATCCAGGTGCACGGCCAACAGGAACATCAGGACCTGGTGCGGGGCGCGCGCCAGCTCGAATTGCTGGATGCCTTCGGCGCTCTGGCCGGGCAGCGGAAATCTTTCGGAGCGCTCCTGGTGCGCTGGCGCGAATGCGGCCGGCGGCTGCGGGAACTGGAGGAGGAGCTCGAGCGCAACCGGCGCGAAATGGAGCTGGCCCGCTTCCAGCTCGATGAAATCACCCGCGCCGAGATCAGTCCCACCGAGGAGAAAGAGCTCGCCGGGCAACTCAACCTGCTCGAAAATGCGGAGAAGATCGGCGAGCTGGTGGCCGGGCTGCTGTCCGGGATCGAAGGCGAGGAGAGCGGTCCGGGCGGTGTCGCGGGCGAGCTGGGGGTGCTGAAGCGCCAGTTCGACACGTTGGCCGCGATCGTGGAGAAAGCCTCGCCCTTGGCGGAACAGTTCGACGGCGCGCGCTTCACTCTCGAAGAAGTCGCCTCCGGCCTGCGCGAAATCCGGGGCTCGATAGACCTCGACCCGGCCCAGCTCGACCAGGTGCGCGCCCGGCTCGATGAATATTACAGGCTGAAAAAGAAGTACGGCGCCACGGTGGAGGAAGTGCTCGCCTTCGCCGCCGGGCTCGAAAAGCGCCTGACCGAAAGGGAGAGCGACAGGGGGGAGCTGGACAAACTGGGGCGCGAGCGGGATGAGCAGGTTCAAAGGCTGTCCGTGGCTGCCGCAGCCCTGACCGCGGCCAGGAAGAAGACCGCCGCCAGGCTGGAGAAGGAGATCACGCGCCGCCTCGCCGGCCTCGGCATGGCCGGCGGGAGGTTCGAGCTGGAGTTTGCAGATGCCCGCAATTCGGGCTCTTCCGGGGAGTACTTGACCAGCGGTGCGGACAGGGTTACCTTTCTCCTCTCGACCAATCCCGGCGTGCCGCTCAGGCCGCTGTCCGAGGTGGCCAGCGGGGGCGAACTGTCGCGGATCATGCTCGCGGTCAAGAGCGCGCTGGCCGAAAGCGACACGCCGTCCACCATGATTTTCGATGAAGTGGACGCCGGTATCGGCGGGAAGGTGGCGGGTATGGTGGGCGACTACCTGGCCGAGATCGCCGGTCACAGCCAGGTGCTGGTGGTTACCCACCTGGCGAGCATAGCCGCCCGGGCGGACACCCATCTGATGGTCGAAAAACTCTCCGCAAGCGGCCGGACCAGTACCCGGGTCCGAAGGCTGGAAACGGGTCAGCGGCCGGCTGAAATCGCCCGGATGCTGGGCGGGGACGCCGAAAGCGACGCCTCATTGGCCCATGCCCGGCAGATACTGGAAAGAAACTCCCCATAGGAAAGAATTTCGAGATGGTTTCGGGCGGTTCCAAGAAAATGCCGATCCCCTACACCCGGATCAGGGAGCTGAACGTCTGGACCATCTCCAACTTCCTCTCTTTCGTCCGGATCCTGCTCCTGCCGGGCATTTACTACTCCCTCTTCCTGAGAACCGAAAACGGGGACAAGTGGGCGCTGGGCCTGATGATCCTGGCCGGCCTGACCGATATCCTCGACGGCTGGATGGCCCGGCTGCGGGGCACGATCTCGAGTTTCGGCAAGATAATCGACCCGGTGGCGGACAAGCTGTTCATCGTGAGCGTGGCGGTTTTCCTGATCACCCTGCGCGGCTTCCCGGTCTGGCTGTTTTCCCTGATGGCGGCCCGCGACCTCATCATCATCCTCGCCAGCGCCATCCTGATCCGCCATTACAAAATCGTCTTTCCCTCGAACGTCTGGGGCAAGCTCTATTCCTCCAGCGTCGCCCTGCTGATAGTGTCCTATACGTTCAGCTTCGAGCGGGAAGTAACCTTACCGCTTCAAATTCTCGCCGTAATTTTTCTATTTGTAAGTTTGATCAGCTATTCGGTGATTGTTATCCGCTACATCCGCACCCATCGCAGCCACCGGCGCAAGGGGAGATTTTCCGGGAAGCGGAATGCCGACGACGGGGAATCGGTAGAGAGTACGACGCAGGTTGCAGGCAAGGCGGAAAGTTAGACCATCAGGAGGCAGGCCTCGATGAACTTCACTCCGGTACATATCGACATCCCCGAGGATTCCAACATCATTATCGGCCAGAGCCATTTCATCAAGACGGTCGAGGACCTGTACGAGATCCTCGTCACCAGCGGAATCTCGCTCAAGTTCGGCATCGCCTTCTGCGAGGCGAGCCAGGAGCGTCTCGTGCGCTGGGACGGCAACGACAGGGAATTGACAGAGGCGGCCGTGGCCAACGCCCAGGCCATCGGCGCCGGCCACGTCTTCGTGATACTGCTGCGCGGCGGCTTCCCGATCAACGTGCTCAACGCGATCAAGAACTGTCCCGAGGTGTGCCGGGTCTTCTGCGCCACGGCCAATCCCTTGGAAGTCATCGTCGTAGAAAGCGAGCTGGGCCGCGGAGTGATGGGCGTGGTGGACGGCGCCCCGCCGGCCGGAGTCGAACAGGAGAAGCACCAGAAGGTGCGCAGAGAGTTCCTGAGAAAAATCGGCTACAAACGCTGATCGCAGCCTCGAGGACCTCATCAGGGCCGGACGCTGTCCGGCCCTTCGCGTTTTCGGGAGAACGAGCGGAGTATCCGCCTGCCGACGGAGATAATTATGCAGCCATCAGTACGAGTCGGCCTGTGCCTGCTGTTAGTGAACGCGACATCCGTTTTCGGTCTCGGCCTCGATAAAAGCTTCGAGGCGCGGATCCGGGAGATCGAGGGGCGGACCGTATATCTGCGGCCGACCTTCAATTCCTCGCGCAAAATTTATTGCGAGCCGGCCGGAAAATATGCCTTCGCCCTCTATGGCCAGGGCAACTTCTTTCCGCTCAAAAGAAAAGTGCAGGTGGTGATAAAGGATACGCGGTATCTGTTCGCGGAAAACCGGCTGAGGATAAAATTCGAGCACGAACACCTGGGCCCCGGCCAGATTTTCTTTCAATGGCTGAATGAAACTCCGCCGACTGTGGAAAGCTTCGACCAACTGTTCCGCTACGTTTTTTCTCCGGAGGAGGGCGACGACGGTTTTACGCCGTTCGTGCTGAACCGGGAGAGCGGGATGGTCCATTACATCGGCTGCAACCATCTGCCGGTGGAAAGCTCCCGCGTGTATTATTCCAGGATCGAGCAACTGGCTGATGAGAAGCACCGGGAATGCGAGCTCTGTTTCAACCAGTTCCCACCGGTCCGGGATTATTTTCTCGAAAGAAAGCTCGGCGGCCAGGCCTATGCCGCCCTCAGGAACCAGTTCGATGTCAGCCAGAACCAGTACCTGAACCGCCGCCTGACCGAAGTGGGTCAGAAAGTGCTCGCCCACTGGCCTACCGGGTTGCGCGGATACGATTACAGCTTCAGGGCCTTGAATTCAGGTATTCCGAACGCCGTGGCCTGCCCGGGCGGCAGGGTCTTTGTCTCCACCGGCCTATACTTCTCTCTCGAAACCGAAAAAGAGCTGGAAGGAGTTCTCGCCCACGAGATCGCCCACATCGAACGCAGGCACGGACTCCAGCAGTATAAAAAGGCCAGCCGGGACCGGACGCTCCTCCAGCTCCTGGAACCGTTTGCGGGATATGCAATCAGCAAAGCGGCCCGGGACGTGTACCAGGAGGTCCTCTCCCTGAAGTCCGCCGAACTGCTGGTGAATCTGGCCACCAGGCTCATCGTGCAGGGCTACGGTCTCCACGATGAGCGCGAAGCCGATTTCTACGCCATCGCTTACCTGCTCGACGCCTATGGCGATTATCGCTCGTACGGAGAGGCCCTGCGCAAGCTGCAGTACGCGGAGAACATCCAGGGCGCCACCGGCATCCGGCAATGGGTTTATTCGGATAATCCGGACGCTCACCCGGATATCGACTTCCGGATCGAGTGCGCCGAGGGGGCGAAAATGGAAATCTTCGGGCCGACGCCGGTGTTCACCGGGTACGATGAAAACGGCGAAGAGGTAGCCAGGCTTACGCTGGAGAGCCAGGTTCTGTCGAAAGGCATCGTCTATGGCGAACCCCCGAGAACAAACCTGACCGATTATGGGACCCTGGGGAAGTGGTCCAGGGACAAGACCGTTGAAAGGCTTTACCTCTTTGCCTCGCTGTCCTCGACACTGGTCCTGGGGGAAAGCTGCAATATCCGGGAGATTCAATTAATTACGGATAACGGTCGGGTTAAGCTGGACGACTACCACGACACGGGCATATTTCCGGATGACGAGGTGGGCATCGCTTTCGAGGCGGACACGGGCCGGATGCTGAAGGGCATACGCGGGGTGGAGCTCAAGCTGGGCAAAGTCCAGCGCTGGGTTGCCGAACCTTAGTACTTTAATTCTCAATTGCGGTGACGTTTTTTATGATTCCAGCGGGCGAGTTGCTGTATAATACTTGCCGGGCCTCAATTTTGTGTTCGTAATTCGAGCATTGCAAAAAAAGTATGATCTCATGTAGGGGCGCACCCGCGTGTGCGCCCGGACCCACCAGCGGTGGGCGGACACAGGGGTCCGCCCCTACGCTAAAGATAACACCCTGCATATGCTTCGGCGTAATCGCAGGGGACTTCAATTAAATTCAACGTAACCATATTTACGAAAACCTATACTTAGTGATAACCTGTGGTTGCCCGGCGTGGCTGGGTAAAAATAATGTAGCGGCGACGCATGCGTCGCCGCT